>JAJRXL010000258.1 GCA_024276335.1 Bacteroidota bacterium | reverse complement strand
GTGATAACTGCGCTGGCCGTAATCATCGCCGCATATTCAGCCAGGAAGAAAAGCGCAAACTTGAAACTACTGTATTCCGTGTGATATCCTCCTACCAGTTCCGGCTCCGCTTCCGGCAAATCAAACGGAGCGCGGTTCGTTTCGGCGAACGACGCAACCAGGAACGTGATGAAACCGACGGGTTGAAGAAGGATGAACCACTTCCATCCCGCCTGGTATTCGACGATCTTTGGCAATTCCAACGTCCCCGCAATCAATATGACCGCCAGGACACTCAACCCCATCGACAACTCGTAGGATATCATTTGAGCGGCGCTCCGCAATCCTCCCAGAAGAGAGTATTTGTTGTTCGAAGACCACCCGCTCATCGTAATTCCGTAAACACCAATCGAGGTAAGCGCCAATAAGTACAGCACGCCGATATTGATATCCCCCGCAATAACCAGATCGATCCGACGGCCGAAGAGTTCGACACTCCGTCCAAACGGGATGACCGCGAATGTGCTGAGAGCCACGGTAATGGAAATGATGGGTGCCAGGGTATGCATCGGCTTGGTCGCGGCCGTGGGGACGATATCTTCTTTAAGCAGGAGCTTTACCACATCCACGATGGGCTGGAGCAAACCGAACGGGCCTACCCTGTTCGGCCCGATCCTGTTTTGAATCGCCGCGCTGATCCTCCGCTCCGCGAGCACCAGGTACGCAACCGTTGTCAGGACCACCAGGAAAACGATGGCTGTCTTGATCAGGGCTATGAGAATTTCAGTTCCAACCATAAAGATTGCTCAGAATATAAAGTTCAAGGATGAATGTCATCGTATATGAATGCCGGTTCCTCCACTGGCAGTCCCAACCGGATACCGCGCCGCCCGATTTTTTCATACGTCATGCCATAGAGATCCCCAACTTCCTTCGCCGCTGCCTCGAAGACATCTTCGGGATGCGCATACGACCACTTGGCCCCGAGGGAACGCGCCAGCCCCGTCAATATCTGCCACGACGGTCGAGCGTCATGCTCACTGTATTTCCCCCATCGATCATAGGCCGTTCCGAACCGGTCGAGACGGCTTTGGCTGAGCCCCCCCATCCATCGCTTGTTTTCCGCTGTGGCCACGGCAGGTCGAAGAAGTTGAATATGTCGCTCGAAGTTCACGAAGGTTCCCAGTTTTTCGGCCCAGGTTGCGCTGGAAAACACCATGTGCGCCGATCCAACAGTGGCAGTATCGTGCGAAGCCATGACCAGCAGAAATTCCAACTTGTCGAGGACGGCGGCAAAAGACGGGTCCGCCGCAATGTCGTCGTCCATTACCACCAATGCCTTGATCTGGCCACGGGCGATTCCATCCACGATCCGATCCTTCATTTCGTGACCGGACGATCCAACTCCCACCAACAAGGCGCCGGCAGTATTCGGTGCCTTATCAGCGCGCACGAGGAAGTCGTCTTCGTCACCTTCGATAACATGGGGCAGGAAGTCAACCAGGGTGGAAGACAGGATATCATGCGCGAATTTCGCAAGGAGGAAGTTGTCCTCCACGGTTGCCCGCGCCGACCCGATGAACGCCACTTCCGATCCTTTGCGTTTCTTCAATTCATCCGCTGCCGCAGCAAATGCCGTTGCCCATTCAACGCGTTCGAGAGAACCGTGCCTGCGAAACATGGCGCCATCGAGCCTGTCGTCCGCGTGAACGCGCTGAAACGATTCCAGCCTTCCCCTGTCGCACATCCAATACTGATTGACGCGCGGGTTTTCCCTCGGTGTGAGCTTGAGTATCTCGTTCTTCCTGACCCACGCCACGATATTACAACCACGGGCGCAGTCCGGACATACAGTTTCGGTTCGTGACATATCCCAGGCGCGCGCCTTGAATCTGAACTCTTTGCTCGTCAGGGCTCCGACGGGACAGAGGTCTATCACGTTCATCGAATACGGATTGTCAAGCTTTTCACCGGGAAACGTCTCGATGGTCACACGATCGCCACGCTCCACGAACGTCAATTGCGGGTCCTTGATAATCTCGGAACAGAACCGGATGCACCTGGAACACGAGATGCAACGCTCGGCATCAAAGACCACGTGCGGACCCAGGTCCACGCGTTTCCGCTTGTGATTCTTCTCTTCATCGAACCGGCTTTCACCCCGTGAAAATCGGTACGCGTATTCCTGTAACTTGCAATCCCCGGCCTCGTCGCAGATTGGACAATCGAGCGGATGGTTGATCAGGATGAACTCCATCACGGCTTCCCGTGCCCGGACTGCTTTTTCCGAATCCACGTGAACCACCATACCATCGGTACAGTTTGTCGAACAGGCGATAACCTGCTTGGGAAGCTTTTCCACCTCCACCAGGCACATACGACAATTCCCCGAAACGCTCAGCGCCGGATGCCAGCAGAAATGCGGAATGTATATCCCGTTTGCGAGAGCAACCTCGATAACTGTTTTTCCCGCTTCGGTCTGAATTTCTCTGCCGTTTATCGTTACGGTTATCATAGCGATTCAATTCCTTGTAGCATTGTTGTATTCGCTGATACCACGCGCAAGTAGCTGTATCGCCCGGCGGCATTCTTTAACGTTCAGCACGTAGGCAATCCTGGCTTCCCGGTTTCCCTTTCCTGCTGTTGCATAGAATCCCGGTCCCGGCGCTATCATGGTTGTTTCATTCTCGTGGGAAAAATCCGTGAGCATCCACCGGGCAAAAGCCTCGATGTCGTCCACGGGTAACTTGGCCATGATATAAAAAGCTCCACTGGGTTTCTGACAGATGATCCCCGGGATCTTCATTAACTCCTCGTACGTCGCATCACGTCGCGCGCGGTATTCATCGATCATGGGTGCGATGTACTTGTCCCCGGTGTTCACGAGAGCAGCGCCGCCCACCTGTTCCAGCGTGGCGGTACACAAACGCGCCTGCCCGAACCGTAATACGGATTCCATGAAGGCAGTATTCCTGCTGACGACGCACCCCACCCGACCGCCGCACAG
>JAJRXL010000257.1 GCA_024276335.1 Bacteroidota bacterium | reverse complement strand
ATTATTCTGATTTCGATGAGGTCCTGAATGCAGCGCGCCCCCGTTTGACGATTCCACGCGACGAAGCGAAACTCCGTATCGAAGAATTATTAAAAGAACCCCGTGACAAATAAGTGAAACGATCCTTTCCACGGTCC
Source organism: Bacteroidota bacterium (assembly GCA_024276335.1). Lineage (GTDB taxonomy): Bacteria > Bacteroidota > Ignavibacteria > SZUA-365 > JAADGX01 > JAADGX01. The sequence goes on along the minus strand of JAJRXL010000257.1, from coordinate 15,023 downwards.
TCCACCCTGAGAGATATTCTGGAATCCGAACTTCGCGTTTGTCCGCAGTGCAAGTATATCATCGAGAATCCGCTGACGGACAGATGCCCCCGGTGCTATACGTATGTGCGGAGACTCGAGACTAACTGTGGGACGTGCGAATACCAGGGAAGCTGTGGCTTTTTCCAGGTGTCGGGTCCTGCGGACGCGATCTCTGCCCCAGGAAGCCCAGACAATGAAGTTCGTCTGAATGATTAATCAAGGAGCAAACACATGCAAATGAAAGAAGAAAAAATTGGAGATGTCGTAGTTATTTCCCTCAAAGGAAACCTGATGGGGGATCCCGAAACATCCGAGCTTCGTGAAAAGATCTATTCATGTATTGGCAGGGATGACGTGAAAATCGTGCTCGACCTGTCCAAGATTAAGTGGATGAACTCCTCTGGACTGGGAGCACTGATATCCTCTCTCACATCCGTGAAAAACAAGGGGGGCGAAATTCGCCTCGCCAACATCACGGAAAAAGTTCAAAGCCTGTTCATGATCACTCAACTCGTTCGCGTTTTCAAATCATATGACAGTGTCGAAGAAGCCGTCAACAGTTTTAAGACTGAACCTATGTCCTGATCACATTCCCTGACTCCCTCGATTGGATTACATAAAAGTACGCGTGTGCCGCGTACTTTTTCATTTATACTCATGCGACAAAGGATGTCATCGCTTTAATATTTCTTCGACACGTGCTTTCCATTGTCGGGCGGTAGGATTTGCCGGTTGTAGGGCCAGCGCCCTGGTAAAACACTCGACTGATTGCCTGTATGCCTCCCGCTCGAAATAGTAGATTCCCCGATTCGTAAACATCGAAACATACAAGCCTTTCATCCCATCTTCCAGGCGGCCGGAACGTGGAAACGGTCGAATCGAAAAGTCGTCGGTCTTGTGATCTTCAAGAGGAGGAAGAGCTTTGTAGAGGCGAAAAGCCAGACCTTCAGGGACACGCACATAACCCGGCGCAAACTGTCGTTCCATCTCGGGGGTAAGGTACACCGGACGCCTGGGAAACGAACGATCGATGATCGCATTAATAAAATCGTTGAATCGTTGCTCGATCACAGCCGGGTTATACGGGAGACCATGTTCGAACTTGTGCAACTCCGCCTTGTATGCCGATTCTTCATCTTTTACCAATGACATCAACCCGGGATAGTACACGTCCAGGTGTTGCAGATACCACGAGCGCCGCAATAATTCCTTGTCGATAACGGTCACGTCCTGCCGTATCTTGCGCACCCGTTGAAACACGAACGATGCGGATAACCAGTAATCCCATTGAAACGATAAGACCAAAGCGCCGGGCTTAAAAGATTTGAACATGTTCGCCGTATAATCTTCGACCATGTAGTTCTTCGACTGATCCACACGGCTGAAATGTACGCCGGCTTCAAAAACCAGCGCAATGACGGCAGCCGTAAATGTTATGGAGATGTTCCTCCTGCTCCATGAAAAAATCGCCGCCAATCCATACGCGATCCATCCTCCCATCGCTATGTAAGCGAGGAGGAAATACGAATCGATATCGTGAATATCGTAGTTGATTGAATAAACGACGGTCACAATGAACAGAAGAAGCAACAACCACCCTCCCGTCCTGTTGCTGGTAAAAGCCTTCCATACACCGATCAGGATCAGCGGAAAAAAGATGTAACCGAACTCAGAGGGTAATGAACTCAGGAAATAATTCAGTTGCCTTTCCGCTGTTTCCATCCCGGAGAACATCCAGACACGGTATTGTTTGCCCGTCACGTGCCAGATGAAATTTTCAAGTGTCCGGGGATTGCCCCAGTTCATGTATGGTTGAGAAGCGGCTCGCAGAGGAAGATATATATATGGCAGCAGCCCTGCAGCAAAGACGGGGAGCGTGCGCAATAACCGTTTCCACGTTTTGCGTGTGAAGTTGTAACTCATAAAAAAGACGATCGCTGCGGGAACGACGAACATGATCGTGGTCATGTGGTTTGAAAACGAGAGCCCGAGAAGCAGAGCAAACGGCCACCAACGCTGATGTCCTTTCTTGAAGATGATCGCGGTGAATGACCAAAGAAGAAGACCCAGGAAGAAACAATGGAGCGGGTAAACTTCAACAGCGAGAGCGGTGGACCAGTAGGTCTCTGAAAACGCAACCGACAAAGCTGCTATGGATGCAAACACGGGAATATACTGTACGGGTATCGTTCGGTGCGATCGTTTCTTCCCGGCCTTTGCATCTTTTTTCCTGCTCGCGCCGGTGCCATTTTCCTCTCCCTTTAACAACAGCGCAAACGCCTCGACAAGAGCGGCAACGCCCAATGAGCACAAGATGGCGGCGAGAAGATTCAGGCGGTAAACATCATTTCCCAGGGGGAGATGTGACCAGACCCACGAGAGAACCGTGAACACCGGATAGCCGGTCGGATGCGCGATGCCCAGGGTATGGGCAACCGCGGTGAGTTCACCACTGTCGATAAATGTTAATCCCGGCGCCAGCGTTGCAACGTATACAACGAGGCTAATGAAACCGGATAGAGCCGCATATAAATGAGTACGATTCGAAAATATCCGTATCATCGTCATGATACGCTACCGGGCTTCGCCTTCCGTCAGCGAGAGGAAGTAATCTTCCAGGGATCTCTTTGGCGCGAACATGGATACGGCAATGCCGTTGTTGACAAGAGTGGCGTTGATCTCGGACAATGGCCTGTCCCGCACCGAACAGTGAATGATGTTGCGCTCGACGACCACATCATCGATACCATCGAGCGATTGCAAAATAGTCGATGCCTTTTCCACCGGTTCCGCGCTTATTCGCAGTGTCACACTTCGCTCATCCAACAATTCCCGTACCGTCCCCTGGATGATCAATTCACCCCGGTGAATAATTGCCATACGTGTTGCCACCATTTCAACTTCGTACAGGAGATGAGAACTCAGGAAGATGGTTTTCCCGTGATCTTGATTAAGCCGAAGGATCAACTCCCGAACCTCCTTCATCCCCTTCGGATCGAGGCCGTTCGTTGGTTCATCCAGGATAAGTAAATCCGGGTCCGACAGTAGTGCCTGCGCGATGCCCAGGCGCTGCTTCATCCCGTGTGAATATGCCTTCACTTTGTCTTGACCACGTTCCAATAAACCAACCATATCCAGAACGTCGTCGATTCTTCCGGGGGCAACACCGCCATATAACGCCGCGACGGTTTCCAGGTTCTTCCTTCCGGACAAATAATTATAGAAATCAGGTTTCTCCACAAGTGCACCAACTCGCCGCAACACATTACGTTTCATCCGAACGTTTTCCCCGAAAATGAACACGTCGCCACGGGTCGGTCGAATAAGGGTAAGGGCCATACGGATCGTCGTGCTTTTCCCCGCACCGTTTGGTCCGAGAAAACCAAAGATATCACCGCTATAGATTTCCAGGTTGCAATCGTGAACCGCTATGCGATTTCCGAATCTTTTCGTCAACGACCGCGTTTGGAAGACGACGTCAACCATCGATTGTTTCCCGCATCGTATCCAAGACCTTACGACCCCGCTTGATCACGCACGAGAGATGGTTTACTCCCATGTGGTATGGAATCATCTCGTAGGAAGGAAGATCAAATAATAACAAGTCCGCCTGTTTCCCCACTTCAATGCTTCCCAGCATATTGGAACGCCGGAGCGCGGCTGCCGCGTTAAGCGTTACCGCAGTGAAGACCTCCTCCACCGTAAGATGCATCATGGTGCCAGCCACCGTCATCATGAGTTGAATATTTTCCGACATGCAGGAACCGGGGTTCGCATCGGTCGCAACGGCTACCGGCAGTCCCTGCTCGATCAGTCGCCGGGCATCGGCCATGGGAATACCAAGAAAGAGCGAAACACCTGGAAGCACGACAGCAATGGTTCCTGAGTGTTTCATCGCGACGATGGCCTCGTCGGTAAGATGATCGAGGTGATCGGCTGACGCGGCGTTGAACGCGGCGGCCAGTTGGGCGCCGCCAAGAGGCGTCAACTGATCCGCATGTACCTTTACATCAAGACCATTGTCAACTGCGCATTGCAAAATGGAGCGACTTTCTTCAATATTGAACGCACCTTCCTCACAGAAGACATCAATGAATTCCGCCAACCCGTGCTTGGCTACGAACGGAATCAGCTGCTCCCGCAACATTGCAACGTATTCCGACCGCCTGTTCTTATAGTCGAACGGAACCGTATGCGCGCCGAGGCAAGTGGGAACGATATCGAGGACATGACGCTGTTTGAGATCATGGATAACCTCCAGCATTTTCACTTCGTGCTCAAAGGTCAAACCGTATCCGCTTTTGATCTCGACCGTTGTAACGCCAAAGCCAAGACAAGTATCGAGACGGCGTAACGACGACCTGATGAGCTCATCCTTCGATGCGTTTCGAGTCGCTCTCACCGTGTTATTAATGCCCCCACCCGATCGATGGATCTCTGCATAGGAAGCCCCGGCATTTCGCAACGAAAATTCGTGCTCGCGCGTGCCGGCAAAAACAAGGTGAGTATGCGAATCGACAAAGCCCGGGGTGGCCGTTTTGCCTTTCCCATCGATCACATGATCTGCTCGGCTCACGGCAATATCCCCGGATGACCCGACATAGACGAAGCGTCCGCCATCGATCCCGACAGCGCCGTCACGGATGAGACCGATATCTGTCATTTCTTTTCCGCGCTTCACCAGGCTTCCCTGCGCGCGCACGGTTACAAGGTTTTCAATATGATGAATCAGGAGGTCCATTGCGTAAAAGGGCAGAGGGTTGTTTCGTCACAATAGTTCAATGCGATAGATCGATAACGGTGACGATATCCGCCGCTATCAATCAAGATCAAGTTTCAGATGTAATTCTCGCAGTTGCCGGGGACCTATCTCGGAAGGAGCGCCATCCATTAACGACAGCCCGGAATTCGTTTTGGGAAAGGCGATCACGTCACGTATGGATGTCAAACCGGACATGAGTGTGACCATGCGATCGAGCCCAAGGGCGATACCCCCGTGTGGAGGCGCGCCGTATTGAAACGCCTCGATGAGAAAACCGAACTTCTGCTTGATCTCCATGTCGCTCAATCCCAAGAGAGAAAAGATTTTCTGCTGAAGCTCGCCATCGTGTATCCGGATGGAACCCGAACCGATTTCCGTCCCGTTCCACACCAAGTCGTAGCAATCCGCGCGAACCTTTCCCGGTTCCGTATCGAGGAGATGAACGTCTTCAGGTTTGGGCCCGGTGAACGGATGATGTTCTGCGATCCACCTCTTCCCCTCCTCATCCCATTGCAACAGGGGAAAATCAGTAATCCAGAGCAAGGCATGGCTTCCCGGCCTATATAAGCGGCGTTCTTCCCCAAGTTCGATCCGGAGCTGCCCGAGCACTTTCGACGCTGTTACAACATCCGCATCGGCGACCACGAGGAGCAAATCGCCGTCTTCACAATTCAGGGCGTTGCGCAATGCGGCTGCAGTACCATCCTTCAGAAATTTACTGACTGGAGACTCCAGCGATCCGTTCCGGGCTTTCATCCATACCAACCCGCCTGCTCCAAGCGATTTCGCACGCTCCGTAAGAATATCGAGTTTCTTGCGCGAAAAGTCAGCGCCTCCGGTTACACAAATACCCGTAACCCGCCCGCCTTTTTCAACGATATCGGTAAACACGCGAAATCCCGAATCGGCAACAACATCGTTGAGGATCACCAGTGGCATTCCAAATCGAATGTCCGGCTTATCGGTCCCATATGTTTCCAGAGCAGTAAAGTAATCCATGCGCGGAAACGGGGTGGTCATCTCGATGCCCAAGGCTTCCTTAAACAACGCCGTCATTAATCCTTCTATGAGCTCGTAAATATCTTCCTGTGTGATAAAACTCATTTCAAGATCGATCTGCGTAAACTCCGGTTGCCGGTCCGCTCTCAAATCTTCATCTCGAAAGCACTTGACAATCTGAACGTAGCGGTCCAATCCAGCAACCATCAACAACTGTTTATACGTTTGGGGTGACTGAGGCAAGGCATAGAACTTTCCCGGATGAACGCGACTGGGGACCAGGTAGTCCCTCGCTCCTTCCGGTGTGCTCTTCATCAGTACGGGTGTTTCCACTTCAATAAAACCCTTTTCATCGAAATACCGGTGAACAACCTGGTACATACGATGACGAAGGAGGAGGTTTTGTTGCAGCCTTGGACGACGAAGATCAAGGTACCGGTACTTCAGCCGCAGGTCTTCAAATGCATCGACATCGTCCCGGATTTCAAAAGGCGGAAGCTTGGAATGATTCAATATTTCCAGGACGCTAGCAAGCACTTCCACGTCGCCGGTCGTCATCTGCGGATTCCTGTTATCACCAGGACGCTCCCGTACAACACCGGTAACGGAAATCACATCTTCCGATTTCAATGCTTGTGCTTGTTCGTGAAGCTCGGCATCGTGTTCCGGTGAAAAGACGATCTGCGTGATTCCATACCGATCGCGCAAGTTGACAAACAACATTCCTCCCAAGTTACGGCGGGAATCAACCCAGCCGTTAAGCGTTACGGTCGTCCCGGAATGAGCACGGCGAAGTTCGCCGCACGTATGAGTCCTTTTTGTAAACATTATCCCCTGTGCCACATTCTAATGGTGTTGATTCTCATGTCTGAAAATACAAAAAAAGCCTGATTGGTTTACCGCCCCTCCTCGGGTCTTTTGTTTTCAGGCCTTACAAGGACGGACGTTTGTGGACTCAATCCACGGGTTGAAATCATATCATGCATTTGCGCAGGCCGCATTGCACGGCATGCATCTCCATCCGACTTCCTGGCTCAACGGTGACCATTCTCCTGCAATGTCAACGGGGAGACCTGGCAACAGCCCATCGTATCAACTCCATTCCTGATAATCAGCTAACGCTTCCTGTCCTTTCGTGTTTCGTAAACCATCCACTCGAAGGTGCCCGGATCATCAGCTGTGGCAATAACGAGAAGCAGTTTATCCCGCATCCTGGCAAGAAGCACTTGGTGTTCTGCAACGTCGAACCATGCAACGGTTCGATCCTTCGTACGCAACGCCCCGCCCGCACCAAGACGTTCGAACAACACGCTGTACAGAGTGTCGAGTGACTTCCCCTGTCTCTTAGGAAAAGCGAACACCCTCCTGATGATGTGAAGCCTCTCTTTCCGGTATTCTGCAGAATAAGCCGAGAGCGTATCCACTGCTGGTAGGATGGCATGAATCACGGGTTCCCTCAACATACGCCATGCTTCACGTCCTTGTATAAATCGTATACTCCCCTGGACTCGTTCATCGAAAGGAAGAGGAATGTGTAAGAGCTCAAGACTGGTCACATCATTAAGAATGAAAAAGATGTCATCCACGACGCGCGGGGGGATTTCAATTTCAGATTCCGGATCGGATGGGTAAATAAATCCAACGTATGTGCCGAGATTGACCTGGATACGGTTGGAGACCTTGGCGACCGCGTAATCAGGTTGTCCGTTGAAATCAACGGTGTCACTCACAATAGAGAATAATCCAAAGGCTTCCAACGATGACGTGAATTCATACAGTTCAACGACCATACCATCATTCCCTCCGCTGGCATAGGTGGCGATATACAAGTTCAGGCATCGATAATCCATCAGGATCTGAGCCTTTTCCTTCAACAGCTTCGGTAATTCCTCCGCCTTGTACCGGACGACATCGATAAGTTTTCGTCCGACCAGAGTATCCGGGAAAACAGGCATCTTGCGTACCTGAGAGAACACCCCCTGCAATGGAACGCAAAGAAAGACAACAGTGAGTACAAGCATCACTCTGTTCTTAAAATCGATATTGCTCATCGTACCTGTATATGCATTTTATTCATGATTCCAGGGGTAGGCGACAGTATCGCATGCCGCTTGCAGATGCAAAAGTATTCACTGTCTCTGACAGAACAAAGTCATGAACGTGGTAACTGGCACTAGTTCTTGCGAGCGCTGTCAGCTCGTATAAAGTAGAACGTGCCCTCACAACAACATATTCGAGGTGATACACGCGGTGCGTCTTACTGATCCGTAACGATGATCGTTGCCGGGAATGTGATGGAAAAGGTGGTCCCTTGTCCCTTCGTACTGGAAACGGAAATGGAGGCATCGTGAAGGTCCAGGTATTTCTTGACCAACGCCAGGCCCAAACCAATTCCTTCGTATGCTCTGGTGTATCCGTTTTCTTCCTGGGAATACGGTTCAAATAATTTCGGCAAATAATCTTCGGCAATCCCAATACCGGAATCCTTCACCTCCAGAACCACATCATCACTTCCTTCCCGCCGGTAAAGATGCAATGTAACCGATCCTTTGCGCGTATATTTCAGCGCATTGTCCACTAGGTTCCCGATCGCCTGGGCAAGGTAATACTCATCCCCCTGGATGATCACATTCCCTGCATCGTTGACGAATGATAATTCAATATCCTTTTTTTCAGCTTGAGGCACCATGCCGTTCGTAACCCTCTTGAGCAGTGAAGGAAGCAAGATATCACCGATGTTGAATTCTATATCACCTGCTTGAAGCCTCGAAATATCAAGGACGAAATCAACGGTACGCATCAACCGTTGCCCGGCGCTATCAATACTATCAAGAAAGGCAAGTTCCTCGGGGTCCATGTGCTCCTGGAGAATATCCGTCATGATATTTGTATATCCCATGATGATATTCAACGGAGAGCGGATTTCGTGTGATATATTGGCGATGAAAGCATCCTTCAATCGATCCGCGCGCTCGGCTTTTTCCTTTGCGGCGATCAGTTCATACTCAAAATGCTTGCGTTCCGTAATATCACGGGCAATGCACAGAATCATCCGTTGCTCCATGATCATGACGGGAAAAGTTCTTATCTCCACGACGATTTCCCTTCCGGACGCGTTTCGCAAGATAATTTCATCCGGGCCCGCAGGCTCTCCCCTTTTATTCGTCAGAAAAACCTTCCGTGCGATTTTACCTTGCTCGGCATCAAGAAAACCCAGCCTGATGAAGTTCCTGCCTTTCATCTCGTCACGATCTACACCGGTGAGCCGTCCCGCGAACCTGTTCGCATCGATTACTTTTCCATCCAGATCAAAAACAAAAATAGCGTCCGGCGCATACTCGAAAAGGATCCTGAGTCTCTCTTCAGAGTTCTTCAGTTCTTCATCGGCTTTCTTCTGTTCCGTAATATCCCGGTAATTCGTTACAATGGCCCGGACACTTGGGTCGAGCAAAAGGTTGGTGCTCTTTGCCTCCACCCACCGGTAGTTGCCGTTTTTATGACGATAACGGAATTGCGCCCCACGGCTGATACCTTCTTCGGCAAGAAGTCCGTTCAGATGGTTCCGAACGACCTTCTTATCATCCGGATGGATAAAATGAAAGATATTTTGACCCACTAACTCTTCGACAGCCCATCCAAAATAACGCGTTACAGAAGGGCTCTTGTACAAGATGGACCCATCGGACGAACAGAGTGAAATCACATCGTAACTGTTCACGATCATCGCCCGGAAAAGTTCTTCGCGTCTTCGCAAGGCCTCTTCCGCTTGTTTTCTCTCGATGGCAGTGGCGATATGATCGGAAACGAACGTCATGAGTTCAAGATCACGACAATCGTAAACGTAGTCTTCGTTATAACTTTGAATTGCCATAACGCCAATATGTTTTCCATATATCGTCAGGGGAACGCCCAGCCAGCTTTTCGAATCCACTCCCACGAGCGTCACTTCACCGGAGTCGCATAATTGCTTAAAGGTGTCATCATCGACTAAAAGCGATTGGCCGGTACGGCGGACATAATCAGTAAGACTTTTCTTCAGTTGCTGGGGCGTGTACGAATCGTTTTCCTCGAACTCGTCCACGCAGTAAGGGAACGTGTAAGAATCCGAAGCTTCGTCATACAACGCGACATAGAAGTTCGTTGTATCGATGAGTTTGCCGAGGAGTCCACGAACCCGTTCCAGCAGAGTCTCCAGGTTCTCGGCTTCGTTCACGGATTCTGAGATCTGCAACAAGACCATCCTCGTGCGTTCAGCTCGCTTGTACTCCGATATATCACGCACGATCGTCTGCAAGTACAGCGTTCCGCCGATATCGATGTGATTTAACCGTACTTCTGAATCAAAGGGCGTACGATCCTTTCGCAGATGCTGCCATTCAAAAACCTGCGGCTTTCCGGCAAGTGCGGCAGAAATTTTCTCCGACGCTTTCTCCGAGGAGAGGCTGCCGTCAGGTTGATACTCGGGTGAAAAGTCAATCGGTGATTTTCCGATCAAATCATCCTTCAAACAACCGAAAATATCGGCGGCGCTACTATTGCAATCGACGAACGTTTCTCCTTCAAGAAGGAGGATCGCATCGCGCGTGGATTCATACAATGTTTTAAACTTGGTCTCGCTTTCCTGGAGAGATAACTGTGCCAGCTTTTGATCGGTGATATCGGTGATAAAACCTTCCAGATACAAAAGTGTCCCATCGGGCGAATATGTGCCCCAGCCTTGTTCCCATACCCATCGCTCGTGGTTGGAGGCAGTTGAAATGCGATACGTGAGGGTAAAGCTGCTTTTAACATCAACCGCCAATTGGATCTTTTCCCGCACGACGGGCAAATCTTCCGGGTGGATAATTTGGGCGAATGAAACGGTCGAATTATGAACCAAGTCCCGGGGATTATAACCGGTTAAAAGGACACAACCATCGCTAAGAAATTCTATCGTGCGTTGCTCATCATGCTTACATTTGTATGCCATCCCAGGGAGATTGCTCATCAGCGTCGACAAAATACGCTGGTGTTCCTCCAGATCATGGGTCACCCGTTTCCGACGCGTGATATCCTGCAGGCTCCCCTCGTAGAAAAGCACTTTGCTTTTATCGTCTCTGATCGCAGTCGTATGCTCTTCAACCCAGATAATCGATCCATCAAAACAACGCAACCGAACCTCGAAGGACGCCATGTATCCTTTTCGATCGAGCTGATCCTGCCAATGATCGCGGTCTTGCACATCAAGGAAAAGATCTTTTGCATTTATGTTCAGTAAGGAATCGACATCAGGATATTTCAACATCCTGGCAAGAGCCGGGTTTGCCTCGATAATCTGCCCCGAGGGAGTGCTGCGGTATAAACCGATGGGGACTCTGTTGAACAAGTCCCGGTAGCGCTCCAACGACGTCTCCGATGATCTGGGTTCCTTCATCTACCGTTCGTCTTTGTTCATCAGGTGATATGCTCGCCTCTGTTAAAAATTCGATGTTGCAATTGTTTGAAGACGACGCTCCACTTAAGTTGTAAGTCTCCTTGCATTTTCCATTTTTCAGCTGCCTTCCGTCAACCAATAACGCGAATAAAATCAAACCGGCCAAGTAGCTTCAAATACAAAGTTTATAATCTTTGCAATTATTTCATTTGGCGCTGCTGCAACGTGCCGAAAATTCTTCAATTCCCTTGTTTTGGGCAGCATAGCCGCAAACGCTCAAATATATTTCGACTTTTTACCAATACGGTTGCGTAACGCCGTGTCAACCTTCCTTTATGGTGTCATCATCTTCCCTATCCATGATCTCCCGTAACAGCAACATGATATTCAACATCGCCCGGGGGATGTGAAACATCCCCTTCCAGGTCGATCCTTTCAACTCGTTCGCAGTTGTTCCGTCACGGTGAAGATATCCGAACCATTCGCCGTACTCCTCGTCAGGAAAACGGGCGAATGCATAGGAATGGATACTTTCAAACCACGCAAGAAATCGCCGCTCATGGGTCGAGTGATAAGCCAACAGCGACGCGTACAACGCTTCGGTGTGTGGCCACCATAACTTCATGTCCCATTCCAATCGTTCTGGCGGTTTGCCTTCTATATCAACAAAAGCAAGCAGGCCACCATGATCATCGTCCCAGCCCAGCTCCAACGACCAGGACAAACCCCGGCAAGCTGTTTCCACCATCATCTCATCACCTTGAAACATTCCTTCGCGCATCAGGAACCACGCGGTTTCGACCGCATGACCGGGATTGACGCAGCGTCCTTCCGGGATATCAAGACGCTCGCCATTCGGACCGACGGTTTCCAGCATTGCCTTTTCGTCGGGCTTGAGGAAATCACGGATAATTTCCCGTGAGGTCTCCCCAGCAATAATGCCGTACAAGGGATCCGTATCGAACGCCCGCAATTCCTGGGTCGTGGCGAGGAGCATCATGGGCGCGGCCAGCGATTTCATGAGACGTGTTTCCGGAAAAACCTTCGGTTCCAAGGCGTCGGGTTTTCGGTACAAGTCGACAACGAGGCGATAGAGTTCCTTTGCCCGGTGCAGGTATTCCTCCCTGCCGGAAGCGCGTGCATATTCTGCGAAAGCGATGATACCGAAGCATTCCGTAAACAGGTACCGCCGTTTACGTAGCGGCTCCCCTTCCTGCGTCAGAAGAAAAAACATGCGACCGTCCGCGTCAAAACCATGACGTGAGATGAATTCAACGCCAAGATGCGCAGCCTCGAGCCACTCCGGCCGTTTCTCAAGAGCGTTATATAGTCTTGAAAACATCCATGCTTCACGGCACTGCAGCCACATAGCCTTATCCGTGCCGTACACGTCGCCTTCCCGATCCAGGCAGGTGAGGTATCCACCATGCTTGTGATCGAGTGAGAAGCGTAGCCAGAATGGCACCACGTCCTTCAACAACGCATCTGAGTAAAGCGCTTCCATCTCCTGCATGCGTTCGCTGTTAAAACCAGTGTCAATGCTCATCCCGGTGTCCATCATTTCAACCATTCGTCGAGATGTTCACGTACGAAATCGTCATCGTTCATCTGTGGATATGCCCGGTAAACACGGTCAATCTCTTCTTTCTGCCCAGGCGACAGAACTTCCCGGGGATCAAGCGTCCACGTTCCATCGAGGATCCCTTGCCGTCGCAATACCTCGTGAATCCCGGGAATGCAGCCGACGAAGCTATTCTTCGCGTCAAAAATCGCGGCATTGCAATCCGTAAGCGCATGACTCGTTCGCAGCAACTCCCTGGGGATCGGCCCGCTGTCGAGATGTACTTTCTTGATACATTCCAGCAGTTCCACGGCGCGTTTCGTCCACACCGCCCACTGGCCGAGCAGTCCCCCTGAAAAGCGAACATTCTTTCCCGCGTACGAATAATCACTGAGAAGGTCCCCGACAATATTGTCATCATTGCCGGTGTAGAGCGCGACTTCTTTCTCCCGCCCGCTTTCAAGCAGTGCCCGGACAACATCCAGCGTCTGGTACCGGTTGAAAGGTGCAACCTTCACCGCGACAGCGTTTTCAATCTCCATCCACTGACGCCAGAACTCGTGCGATAACACGCGACCTCCTATCGCGGGTTGCAGATAAAACCCCATGACCGGAATGATCTTTGAAACGATCCGGCAATGATCAACCAGCTCGATGTCGGAAGCATCCGCGAAGGCCGCAAGGCTCACAAGCGCCACGTCGTATCCAAGTTCAACCGCGCATTGTGCTTCCCGGACAGCCCGTCCCGTCCTCCCGACAACACCGGCAATTTTGACTATCGACGCTTCATGTTTCTTTTCATACTCCGCAACCGTTTCAGCGGCGAGTTCCAGTACCGGGCGGTAAAGACCGATGTCTTCGCCGTGTATCTTGAATTGCGTTGTATGCACACCCACGGCTATACCTCCGGCACCGCTCGCAAGGTAATACCTCGTAAGCGCTCGTTGACGACGCTCGTCAAGGGTTCTCCCTTTCGTCAAGGCAAGAGGATGCGCGGGAATAACAAGGCCGGACCGGAATGTTCCTCTTAACGCTGAAATTGTCTTCATCGTCTATCGAGGTGGTTGAAGGCGCATCAGAATTTCCCTTCCCTTTGCTCGAACATCGTAGGCTTGCTCAGAACCGGGCCCCCGATTTCCAGCCAGTGTGCAATCCAGCGTACCATCTGGTCAACACGTACTTTCGGGAATGGAAACATTTGATGAAAAAGACTCGCGTCGGACAAGAGCGCAGTATCGGCTTCGACGTTCGCAAAGACCGGTTCGACATCGAACCGCCTGCCGAATTGTTCCGCGATACTTCGCACCGATACTTTTTCCTTTCCGGTCACGTTGAGGACCCTCGGCGGAGTCGATGCGGCGGTCAGTGCCAGCAGGGCGGCGGTGTTTGCGTCTCCCTGCCAGATAACGTTTACGTATCCCATGCCAAGATCGATCGGCTCCCTCGATCGAACCCGCCTCGCAATATCCAGCAAGACTCCATACCTCAGGTCGATTGCGTAGTTCAACCGCAGTATCGCCGTGGCCACGCCGAGCCGCGTACTCCAGCACTCGATAACGCGCTCCCGGCCTAAACAGGATTGCGCGTACTCTCCGACGGGGCCGGGGGGAGTCGATTCGCCGGCTCCGTTTGATTCGACGGGCATCAGTGGATAGATATTACCGGTGGAAAAAACAACGATCCTGGAATTCCTGAACCTGCGGATCACCTCGCCGGGCAGGACGGTATTCACTGCCCATGTCAACGGTTCGTTCCCTGTAGAGCCGAACTTTCGTCCAACCATGTAGATCACGTTGTCCACGTCGGGTAACCTGCCAAGGGCTCCCTCCTCAAGAAGGTCCGTCGCTATCGTTTCGACCTGCAAGGTCTCAAGTTTGTCTTTTACCACTCGGTCGGAAAACCTGGACACACCAAAGACCCGCTTCCGCACACCCGAGGCGGCAATCGCCCGTACTGCCATTTCGGCCAGCGATGGTCCCATCTTTCCACCCACCCCCAGGATCATCACGTCACCCGGCAAGGCTGCCATCGCCTCGACCACCTGCGGGACCGGACGCGACAGGTGCTCTTACAGCTCCGCAACGGATCCAAGGACTTCGGTCATATCATCCCTTGAACTCACAGCGAACCTCTCTGGCTTCCATGGGAACGGTGACCCGTATTACGGTAGCATCCATGCTATCCGCTTTCGTTGAACAGGAACGCAGCGTATAATTCGAGGGCATTGCAACGATTGCGTCGAACGGCCTTTCACCCCGCGATGAGAT
>JAJRXL010000256.1 GCA_024276335.1 Bacteroidota bacterium | reverse complement strand
TGAAGTTGACATCCTGATCGGATTGAACGTCACCTTTATCCTGATGATGACGTTTTCCCTCCCGTTGTCATTCGGGTACGCCTTGTTGCGTTATGGCCTGATGGAGGTGCGTATCGTTTTCCGGAGGACGATTGTCTATGGAATTCTCAGCATCGTTGTTACCGCGTTGTTCGTTGGCGTCTATATCATGCTTACGTCGTACACCACGGTGTTCTCGCCCCTCGACGTCCTGGTCATTTCCATACTCATCACCAGCTTTGCGGGACTGGCGGCCGCATGGAGCAAAAAGTACGTACAGCGATTCGTGGACAGGGTCTTCTTCCGACGTGAGTTCGAGACCAACAGCAAGCTCCGCCAACTTTCGAAAAAAGCCGCCCACATGCTCGATCATCCGTCACTCGTTTACGCGTTGACGGATGAACTCCGGCATATCCTCGGACTCCACGCGGCATCCGTCATCGCCTTTAAAAGCGATGGTTCCATATTGTCACTGGGAGGGAACCCGCCGGAACAAGACTGGCTGCTGAAGCTCCTGTCTTCGCCGGGATTTGCCAGAAGGTGCGCCGAGGATCGGTTGATCCTCCTGAATTCGATTCCCGGCGTACCGCCTTCTCCGAAGGCCGAAGTGCTGATGCCCATCGCGAGCTCGGGGCGGCACCAGATATGCGTCCTGATCGGAAGCAAGGAATCCGGGCGTCCGTTCACATCCGAAGAAGCGGATCTTTTTCATTCCATCGCCGATTCCGCCGCCCTGGGCTGGAGCAACGCCACCCTGGCCCAGGAAATGCGGGAACAGGAACGAATTAAGAACGAGTTGGACATTGCCAAGAACATCCAGGCCGCGATGCTGCCCGCGCGGGCGCCATCCATCCCCGGACTGGACATCTCCGCCCGCATGGTGCCTGCAAGGGAAATGGGAGGGGATTTCTACGACTTCCTGCCGATCTCCAGGTACCAGGTCGCCGTTGTCGTGGGTGACGTCTCGGACAAGGGAATATCCGCCGCCATGGTCATGGCGTCGGCTATCAGTTCCATTCGCTTTGCCGCGGAACTGGCCGAATCCCCACGGGAGATTTTATACCATGCCAACAATCGCCTTGTGCGTGATACACGGAAGAACATGTTTGTCGCCGTGTTTTTCGGAATATACGACATGCTGACGCGGAGCCTGACGTTTACCAACGCGGGTCTTCCCAAGCCGCTTCTCCATCGCGGCAATGAAGCGTTCCTTATCGAGTGGTCCACCAACGGCGATCACCTGCCACTCGGTGTGCAATTGGACGTCACGTTCCACCAACAGACAATTCAACTGGAGCACGGGGACATCCTGACTTTTTACAGTGACGGTGTCCTGGAAAACGCCAATTCCGGACACGAAGAATTCGGCGTCAAACGATTGCGCAACGTTATCCGTAACTACGCTGACTCCGGGGCCGAAGAAATCGTCGAGAACATCTTCCGCGAGGCGAACGAGTTTCGCGGCGAGGCTCCCCCTGTCGACGACATGAGTGTCGTGGTGATGAAATTCCGAAACGGGACACTGCCCGGGGCGCGGTGATACGCCTCGTCAGTATTGTACCGGCGTTTCCACGGTGATGATAACGGTGCGGTTGTAGTTTCTCCCCTCCGGCAAGTTGTTATCAAACAGCGGCAGGCTTTCTCCCCAGCCTTGCACCGAAACCCGGTCAACCCCGAGATTCCGCGCAACTTCACGCGCTCGTTTCAGGCTGAGTTCGGAGTTGTATCTTTCCTCGCCAATGCGATCCGTAAAGCCTTCGATCGTCACCTCCGCGTCCGGTCGAATCCGGGCGGTCACCATCTCCAGTATCCTCGAATTGAGGCCATCCACATTCGCCCGGTTGAAAGGAAACAGGATGAGGGAATAGCGTTCGATGTACCGGTCGCGTTTTCGCTCCCTCTTTTTCATCTCGATGGTCAGGTACTTAAGGGGAAGCGATTCCTCTTCAGACTGAACCGCTGTTTTCCCGGGGAAATACAAGGTCAGGTAATACCGGATGGGCGTCGTTTCATGGACGCGTTCGACCGGGAGACGCCAGTCGATGTTCGCGGGTACCCGCCCTTCTCCGGAGACGATATCCACGAGCTGATTGCCCTGGACCAGGCGCAACTCCCACCGGGAAACGGAATCCACTTCTGCTCCCGCCTTGAAACGGATGAGATCGGGCGAAACACGAAGGGAAACTTCCCTGGTCAGCACCGGTTCAAGTATCGCAAATTCATCTGAGTGGATTTCAACTCTCCGGTTTTCCTGGATACCATCAAATATTGTATGGTTCGTCGCGACTTCGGGGAGGTTTCGCGCTTCGATCTTCATGCGCGACTTGGGTATATCCCACACCTCGTTAAGATAACGCCGCACAGCCATAGCCCGATTACGGGAAAGGACAAGATTATCCTTCTCCCGCCCCTCGTCGGAATTGCAGCCTACGACGGTTATCGATGCATCCGGATTTTCCCGCATCCGTTTTCCGACAATGTTAAGAAGATGATAGTAGAT
Source organism: Bacteroidota bacterium (assembly GCA_024276335.1). Lineage (GTDB taxonomy): Bacteria > Bacteroidota > Ignavibacteria > SZUA-365 > JAADGX01 > JAADGX01. The sequence goes on along the minus strand of JAJRXL010000256.1, from coordinate 3,366 downwards.
ATCAAGGGAGTTCCGGGACCGGATTTTCTGGATTGAAAACGAATTCGCCTCTTCCACGGTCAGCATGTGGTACCTGCCCGGAATCCGCGACGTGTTTTCATCAAAGAAAATGTATGGAAGAAGCGGGTGAAGTTCCGTGTAGGTGAATTCCTCTACCTGCACGTGCGGTTCGGGAAATTCCGCTCCGGTGGAATCAACTCCGAAGGCAATAATCGTCGGGCGGGGAGGGGAAGGAAGAATCTCGGGAAGCGTCACCTTCGGCGGCGGCGGGCCGGGCTCGGCAGTTGGAGAATAGGTTATTGACAATGCGAACCTCACCTGGTGAGCCTTCCAATCGAGACCGGACACGACCGGTGAGAGAGCGTAATAGTACCATATCTCGGGACTCAGGAACAGCGTCTTCTCGGCATCCAGCGGTAACAGGTACCGTGCTCCCGTAAGCGCGGAAACCTGGTATGGCAGTTGCTCGGGGATGTCGCCGGAATATTCGTTCCTTGTCCGCCGACCGTTTTCAAACGTGCCGAAGGAGGCCGGTTCAACCAGTTGCTCGTCCTGTTCAAACCGCCCGGCCAGGAAAAGCCCCCCGCTCAGGCCGACATAAACGCGGAACATGTCGGAGACGGCAAAGCCCGCCATCGGATCGAAGCTGATCAGGGAAAGCTCTGAACGAATCTCGTGACGCACCCTGGCCGTGGAGAGCTGGTTCCCGACGATAATGGTAATCAATTCATCTTCGCTCAACACGGCATCCAATACGGAAAAGCCCAATCGGGAATGCGCGAACAGCCAACTGCGCAGGGGCATCTCGTACATCAACCCAACCGCAAGCCCTGTTCCTGTGCCGCTCGTAAACTTCGGGCAACAGTTCGGGATACCCGGAAGCTTGGAAAAATCCGCACCGTGCAGGTTGAGGTTGATACCACCGTAGATGCCTTCACTATGGGAAGCAGGTTCCAGGTCTTGTTGCGCCTGGGTGCGTACAGTTCCGAAAAGAAGCAGGAACAGCAGAAAGCAGGGAATACCCCATCTTCCTTTACTCTTTAGAAATAAATCGATCACTTCAGCACGTCCATGAAGCGCACAAGCGTTCCCATCGAAGATTGCAACACGTAGTAGTACCGGCCGGAAGACAGGTTGGACGCATCGAAAAAGACCTCGTGCTTTCCCTTGTCGAAATACCTCTCGGCAAGAACGGCAATCTTTCTGCCCAGCGGATCGACGATGTACAAACGCGCAAAACCCGGCTCGATGAGGCTGAACCCGATCGTCGTCCGTGGGTTGAAGGGGTTCGGGAAATTCGGAAAAAGTCGAAGCGTATCCCCAATGTTTATCAACCGCGGACCCCCTTCCTCGCACACGCGAAGGGTGAACTTCCCCGGGATTTCCGTAACCGGAATATCCACCCTCTGTAACCGCGTGTTCTCAACCACCAATGGAGTGCTTACGGCGTTTCCGAGACCTGCCGTGCATGAGAGCCAATAGGCAATACCGTCCGAATCGGGTATCGACAACGTGAATTCGATGGAGCGGTCCGTCCCTACCAGGCTCCCCTTATCGTTTCCGTTCGGTAACAGCAAGGCACTGTTAAACCGCAGGGAACTCGTCAAGCCGGTGACGCCCGCCAACTGCGCCGACCGCGTGCCCCGGAGATAAACGGGAATATTTACTTTCTTACCCGGGGCTGCGCTGACCTCGCCCGCCTGTATTGTAAGGTGGGGATTGCCGTCCCAGTAAATTCCCTTCATAGAGATGCTGTCGATACACCAACCGCTGTAGATCCTGATGACATCCCGAAACTCGTCGAACAACAGGGGCGCAAACTCCACCTTCAAAGTGTCCATCCCTCCCGGTGTAATGATCAAGGGCAACGACGTCAGGATGCGGAATACGTTCGGCAGGGAAGTGCTCGCGGAATCGACACGAACGGTATCGTTGCCGGAATTACGAATGATAACGTACCCGGTGACAGGCACTTCGTTCGGCAATAATATCCCGAAATCCAGCAAGGCCGGAGTTACGGCAAGTGAAGAGGGTTCATTGATCCCGGCCATCGCAATTGTGTACACGGCAGCGTTACCGGCGTTGCTTCGCACTTCCAGGGACGCAAGCTTAACACCTACAGCCAGAGGATTGAAACGAACCCGGATCAGCGTGCTGTCACCGGGTGGAACAATGATTTGAGGGGGTACACTGGACGGGGAGATCATGGTGAAATCGCCGCTGTCTTGCCCGCGGATTTCGATAGAAGTTATCTCGAGATTGCTCAAGCCGCTATTAAAAATGGCGATGTCCCTAGTCCGTGTCTCCCCACACATCACACTCCCGAAATCAACTGGTGCTGCGACTATGGTTGGAGTTCGTTTCTGACAGCTTAACTCCACGGGCAGATCCGGAATATCGACGATCTCAGGTTTGCCTCGCGGTACCAGGTCGTGACCATACCCGGATGAATCGGCGTAGTTGCCGCAAAAGCTCCAGTAACCGACAAGACCCTGGCGATCGTCAGGAGGCAACCGTTCGTTCATACGTCGCTTGAGTTCTTCCTGCGTGCGTTCGCGGTTCCAGTACCGGCATTCATCAATGTAGCCGTTCAGGTATGCACCGCTTGCATTACCGTAATATCCGCCCCAAGCTAATCCTGTATTTGCATCAAATTGTCGCGGCGAAAACGAAGGTGTGATGACGAGAACGCCGTTAATATAAACACGAGCTGTGCCAGCGGGTCCATTTGCAACAACTGCGATATGGGTCCATTTTCCTGGTGTGATCGAATTATCCGGTGTAAAGAAATATGAATCCGGTGGGCTCTTGGCCGTAATAAACGCCAGCCTTCTTCGGGGATGATGATACCATAGCTGCCAATCCGACGGTTCGCCAGAAGGATTATCACGCGTAACAATCAGTCCCGAACTAAACACCTTAACCCAGCATTCGGCGGTAAAAACAGGCTGCTGGATGTATTTGTTGTCCTTGAATTGCACCCAACTTGATATTCCTACACGAACTCCCTGGTTCGGCAAAGTCTGGGCACTGATTCTACTCTGATGACCGATCCCAAGCAAGAGTACCAGGACATACACCATAAACACAATACATCGTGAGTAACCAGAAATAGTCATTCCATACCTTCTCAGTCTATATTATATAGGAACTCGTGTGGATTTTCTCCTGATAACTAAATCTACTGTACATGATTTTCAATCTTGTTTGTAGATGATACATTTCTAAATGCACTTTTTCAACTAATTCCAAATCTGTCCGAAAAATATCCACTTGTCTTAGTTCTATAAAATCAACCCTTGTGATACGTATTTTATTTCCCTCTTGCAATTCAAAATGGTAGATTTAATGCATGGAATTTAGCAG
>JAJRXL010000255.1 GCA_024276335.1 Bacteroidota bacterium | reverse complement strand
GAAAATCGAGATCATTGGCATCTTGATGATGGTGGGAGCCCTGTTGGTCGTTTTAGCGATTGTTTCATACAGTCGGAGCGATGAAACGGCGGCGGGTATTCCCTTCGGCAAATTCCTGCTGTTGTTTGGCGGCGATGAAGAAGTGCAGGCGCTGGCGGATACGACCTCGAACTGGCTGGGGCTTTTCGGCGCCATGATGGCGCATTTCTTCATTCACTCGACCGTTGGTTTTTTCTCGTTGGTGATTCCAGTCCTCGTCGGTTTGTGGGGCTGGTTCATCTTTCACAACAAGGACCAGCGCGTTCTGGCGTACTATACGAACTACGTTCTCCTGATCGTGGTACTGAGCGCAACCTTCGTGGGCTTGCTACGAACCATTTCATGGTTTCCGCAGTTGCCGGTTGAGTTGAGTGGCGCTATCGGCGATTATACCGCAGGCCTGCTGACGCGTTTTATCGGGGTTATTGGGGGATTCATCCTCGTCGTCACGGCTTTGCTGGTCGTGATCATTCTCATGGTTGACCTGGATTTAAAGAAATCCGTGCATCGGTTGCGACGGGGATTGCAATCGTCGCTTGATTGGGTTCTGGGCGCAGTTGGACGTGGAAAAAGTGCCGGGAAAATGAGCGCGAAAAATCGGCAGGATTCGAGAGCGCCCGTCATAGAGGGGACAAGGAACGCATCCGGGCGGGCTTCCAGCGCTGCGGAAGATATAAAGATCAGAACCGCTGTACCGCTTGAGGATATACTCGGCGAAAAAGTTGAGGAGCGAGGGACAGCGGAGAAAACGACATCGGGGTACGATGAAAAACCGGTTGCTCCGGCGCGGGATGGGCATGGAGCAATTGAAGACGGCTTGCATCCCGGGGAGACGACCGGTGACTCGGGCGGGAGTGATGCATTCCCCGGCGAATCGATCAAAGATATTGCACAGGTTAATGCCTCGTTGAGTCGGCATCGCTTTCAGTACGTTCCACCATCGTATGATCTTCTCGATCTCCCGGTGGAAGTTGATACTGTCAGCAAGGAAGAGCTCAAGGCCAAGGCGAAGCTGGTTGAAGACAAGTTGCGGGTCTTTGACATCGGCATTACGGATATTACGGTTACGCCGGGGCCGGTCGTAACCCTGTATGAATTGGTACCTGATTCCAGCGTCAAAATCAGCAAGATTGTGAACCTTGCCGATGATCTTGCCCTGGCCCTGGCGGCTCGGGGAATACGCATTATTGCGCCCATCCCGGGAAAGAGCGCGGTTGGTATCGAGATACCAAACACCAAGCCATCGCTCGTCGGGTTCCGGACCATCGTACGGTCTGCACATTTTCTCGACTCCGGGTATGCGCTTGCCCTGGGGCTGGGAAAGACGATCGCCGGGGAGGTCATGGTTGATGATCTGGCGAAGATGCCCCACCTTCTCGTCGCGGGCGCGACCGGTTCCGGGAAAAGCGTGGGGATCAACACGATGATCAACAGCCTGCTGTTCCGGATGCATCCCCGGAGTGTCAAATTCGTCATGATCGACCCGAAGAAAATAGAACTTGCGCAATACGCACCGCTGCGCAACCATTTTCTCGCCATTTGTCCGGATGTCAAGGAAGATATAATCACGGATCCCGAGAATGCGAAAGTCGTTTTGAAAAGCCTGGAGATGGAGATGGAGGAGCGGTATGACAAGCTTGCGCAGGCAGGGGTGCGGCACCTGGTGGATTACAATGCAAAGGTGAAGTCCGGCTCTCTGAAAAGTACGAACGAGGTTGCGCATTATGTCCTGCCCTACATCGTGGTTATCATCGACGAATTGGCGGACCTGATGATCACTGCCGCCCGCGAGGTGGAGGAGCCGATCGCGCGCATTGCCCAGTTAGCCCGCGCCGTCGGCATTCATTTAATCGTGGCCACACAGCGGCCGTCGGTTGACGTTATCACCGGTGTTATCAAGGCGAATTTCCCTTCACGCATCGCGTATCAGGTGGCCTCCAAGGTTGATTCGAGAACCATCCTCGATTCGAACGGTGCGGAACAATTGCTGGGAAACGGCGACATGTTGTACCAGCCCAGCGCGCGCCCCAAGCCGGTTCGGATCCAGAACGCGTTTATCAGCACTGCGGAGGTGGAGCGCGTGGTTGATTTTATCGCGTCCCAGCCGGGATTCCCCCAACCGTATCTCCTTCCGTCAGTAAATGTTCAGTCATCCCATAATGGTTTTCAAGCGAGCGGCACGAGGGACAAGCTGTTCAACGATGCCGCGAAGCTGGTCGTTCATTACCAGCAAGGATCTGTTTCGCTCATCCAGCGAAGACTCAGGATCGGTTACACCAGGGCTGCCCGCATCGTGGATGAACTCGAGGCATGTGGGATACTGGGGCCCTACGAAGGGAGCAAAGCGCGGGAAGTGCTCGTAGAGGATGAAGAGACGCTGGAACAGATTCTTCAACAGAAATGAACCCGGAGGATAATTGCCATGATATTCTTAGTTGGTCTTGTTTTGCTGCTGCTTCCCTCGATGGCGTACAATGCGCTTCCTGATATCACGGCAAGCGAGATTATTGAAAACGTTCAGGATCGATACGAGGATATTGACGATGCCGTCATCACCTTTACGCAAACAGTTCGATTCAAGGTTTCCCGTGTCGAGCAAAGTTATAGCGGGAAAATGTATTTTAAGAAAAAGAACAAGTTCCGCATTGAAACGGATGAACGGGTGCTGGTCACGGATGGGGTGACCTCCTGGTCATACACTCCTCGGAATAAACAAGTTGTTATTGACAACTATGAGGAAGAAAAGAACAGCCTCTCACCGCAGAGACTCCTGTTTTCCCTCCCGAAGGATTACTATGCCGCGTACATCGGCGAACGGAAACTGGGGCCGGTAGAGACCTACGTACTGAAGTTCACACCCAAGCAATCGAGTTCCTTTGCCAAGTCGATCAAGGTTTGGATAAACCATGACTGGTTGATCCGCCAGGTTGAGGTGGTGGACATCAATGGAACGACGACCACGTATTTCATCAAACGCATCACTTTGGACCAGGGGATTAAGGACAGTCGATTTTCCTTCGCGATTCCTCGGGGTGTTGAAGTTATTGATCTCCGTTAGTGGTTATTCTTGTGAATCCTAAAGTAAAGCGCTCTCTCAACTACCTGCTCAGTTTCGCACTCGCGGCGTTCTTTCTCTACATTGCCTTTCGTGGCAGCGATATTAACGCGATCATCGATTCCATCGAAGGAGCGAAATGGGGGTGGCTGCTTTTATTCATTCCCATCGCCCTCTTGAGCCATATCGTACGGGCCTGGCGCTGGATGTATTTCCTTGAGCCGGTGAAAAAGGACATACGTTGGCGCAATCTTTTTTACGCGGTCATGATCGGGTATTTTTTCAACAGCATTCTCCCTCGTTTCGGGGAAGTCGCTCGCCCCTATGCGATGAAAAAGCTGGAAGATATTCCGCTGAGTACCGCCGTGGGATCGGTCATCGTAGAACGATTCCTGGATCTGCTCTTCCTTGTCATGCTGTTTGCGTTATCGCTCGTCTTTTTCCGCAACGAGATCAGCGAAGCCTTTCCAACCATGGAATCATGGAGTATCGTCATATCGGTTGCGTCGATCGGCGTGTTGATTTTTTTCGGGTTAATGGTTTTCAAGACCGATGAGACGGTAGTGTTTGTGCACAAATTGAATCGATTCGTCCCGGGCAAAATCCTGATGAAGGTCGAGGAGTTGTTGCGGAAGGTAATTGACGGGTTCAAGGTCATCCATAATCGCGAGAAGTACCTCATCATGTTCCTTCTGACGTTGTTCATGTGGTTCCTGTACGTCTTGCAGTTTTACGTCGTGTTTTTTGCCTTCGACTTCGTATCGAACTATGGATTGAATTTATTGTCGGCCCTCGTGGTGATGGTCATTTCTTCGATTGGTATTATCATCCCGACGCCGGGAGGCACAGGCACATTCCATTTTTTCTGTATGGCATCGTTGTCCCGGTTGTTCCATATTCCGGAAGGACAGGCTCTCGGATACGCGACTTCCGTTCACGCCGTGGGATACATTTTTCTCCTAGTCGTGGGCGCGCTCTCCCTTATGTTGGCGAATATCAACATTGCTGAGGCTGGAACCGTGGAAGTTGAACCCGGCGAATAAGCGCCGAATGTCAGCATTTTGTCTGATATCGAACAGTGGTGCGTCGATATATTGACAGCGAGCATTTTGAAGAAATTACTTCTCATTTTTTCGCGTTTTTGATGAATTATCTTCTTGGCACACGTTTTGTAAACATAGTAGTCGGCACGTGTGCGAAAAGCGCACAAGGGCTCGAGAGAGCTACAGGTTTTTTTTGTTAGAAGGAATTGCATAAGAACAGTGAACCAAGTATCTTTTAAACTTCGAATGCATGAAACTTTGAATGCCATAAATTTCAAATACTACAGTAAAAAACATATGTCTCATCAAGTTGGAGATGCCTATGGACACATCCTAAGCGAGGTGTTTCATTCTACGCTATTGTCTGTTGGCTATTATTCGAACCATAAGAAGTATGATTCACAAACATTTTGGAGATTTTCCATGAAAAAACCCTTAACAGTCCTCGTGCTGTTAGCCGTTGCGTTGCTCATGTTCGGCATGAGCGCCCAGGCGCAGATTCGGACATTCAAGGGAGACTTTTTCAACATCACCAGGACAATTGAGCAGACCTCTGATTCCGTCGAGTTCATTGCCGATACGCTCTCATTAGAGGACGTAGCCGGTACAACTCAGGATTTCATCAGCGGTGACTCAATTTGTATCATGTTTGTGCAGAATCGTTTCAAGATTGTGAACAACCGGTTGTCGGGAGGAGCGTTCGATTACATCGAAGCACGCACCACTCGGGCCACCGGGATGTTATTACGTCGCCAGACCTACAATGGGGTCCCGGTCGGCGCTGGTCTTGGAACCGATCCTGCTCAAACCGGTAATGTGATTGGTCTCCGTCCGGTTTATCGCCCAGTGGGCAACATCGCATCCACGTCACCGTTCAATTCTGGTCCAGGCGCCATTCGCCAGGTCTTGACGTTCCAGACATTGAACCCCTCGGGTGGAAGCGACGCTATCGGCATCCGCAGAATTCTTTTCAAACCGAACATCAATAACCTCACCAATCTTGCCGTGCCGCCGGATACGACGAAAGACACTCTTCGCGCGTATCACCTTGATGCGCCCGGCGCATTTGGAGTTGTCGGTGGTGTGATTGGCTCCGCTGACCTTGCAATCGTTCGTCTTCTCCCCGGTACCACGCGTATGCTGGTATGGGTGAAAGACTCGGCGCAAGCGGTGGACGCTGGTGAATATTTTGGATCGTTCGGCGACTATTCCCGTGGACGGTATTTCCTAGGCGATGATGGTCTGCCCGCTGCTTCGACCTTTACGCCGAATTTCCGTCCCGGACCCATGAACGCCGCGTGGGGGCCAGGTAGCGGCAACCCGGATGAAGGCATGATTATCGATGGTTTCCCGGATGAAGCAAACAACATCCGCTCCACCAATCTTTATTACGCCTTGGCCCCGGGATATGGACAGAATCACCCCAACGGTGCGACGTATGTTTCCTACCCCAACCCGTACTACGGTCTTATTCCGCCGTATCGCGTTGGTGGATACGCCACTGCCGCACTTGCCTATCAACCCGGTCTTGTCACCAGCGCAATTGATACCTTGCGTTTCTTGGACGCTTGGGGCAACCGGACATGGGATACCATGACGCAGCCCGTCCTGAAGGCTATCGCATGGAATTCCTGGGGAACTGGCAACGGTACTGCGGTAGATAGAACGATTTATCTCCGTGGCTATCAAGATCGTGACGACACGTTGCGTCAAATCGGTCAGATCGTCTATCGTCGTCTTTCCTACACCCATGCCGACTTGAATCCGAATATTGGTTCACCGGCTGACAGTGTCCAGGTCATTGCAATGGCAACCGTGTCGTATATGAAGCAAGGCGGCATTATTGCTACGTTGCAGGCTGTCCCGGATACTTCCGGCGGCTTCCCGCGTGTTGCATCTCGCGTTGGAATGAACTGGACCATTCGTAGCTATGAAGCGTGGACCGATAACATGGGTCGTACGACTCTTGACGACGACAATGATTATGACTGGAATGGCGGCACCGCCGCGGGTGGCCCTCCGGGAGCGCCCAACAATGGTGTCGGTCACCCCGGACCCGCAAGAATTGTTATCGAGCCCAATCGGACGCCTGTCGATCCGGCCGGAATCAATTCTCTGCCTCCCACGGGTGTGAAAATTACGGTTCGTCCAAATATTCCCCGCAGGATCCAGATTCTGCCGAAGAATATCATCACGAACCAGATCATTACCGGGAATCCTCCATCCTTCACTGTCGGTGACAAGATTAAATTACAGATCACCGTGGTTGATGGATATGGAAATACGGTTGATGACAACGAGCGGTTCAAGTTTGAAGTCAGCCCCTTCAGCCAGCGCCTGGCCGGATTGTTCGACTCCTTGACCCAACCGGCTCCGAGCACCGCTGGAGTGATTCTCGACTCCGGTCGTGTCAGTGTGAACCCGGCTGGTTCCGTCGGTACTGCGGTTAGAGGATTTGCCGCGGCAACAGGTAGCAACAACGCTGGTCTCTATAATGTCCGCGTTCGCGCTTCCTGGTGCTTGAACGACAGGTATAATGACCTGAGCGATCCTCACAAGCGTGATCCGAACCCGGGTGTCGGTTTCAACCATACGCCGGACATTCCCGACGGCTCGCCGAACAACACCTTTGGTGTATGGTTCGGTCCTGGCCCGGTTGGTCCCGGTAGCGCCGGTTTCGGTAACAACATGGGACAGACCACGGCTATTGACTCCATTACGGTATTCGCTGCGCCTGCAGGAATCCAGAAGGTGGAAATGGTTTGTGGCGACTCTACGTTTATCGTAAACCGCACCGGTACGTGGTTCAACAGTCCGTTCAAGGCGTTGTATGTACGCGCCACGGACATCTATGGCAACCCCGTGCCGATCGGTATCAACGATGTCAAGCTCGAGATCGTGGGTAACCCGACTGGGGCTTCCGGTGACAAGGACTTCCGCGCTGCCGTTTCCGGCAATATTGCGTTGCCAGGAAGCAGCCCGGTTATTCCCAATGCGCCGAGCCTGCCGGACGCGGAACTCGTTTCCGTGCCTGTTGGCGGCACGTTGCCGGGCATTATCGGTGATGTTCCTGCTGTCGTTCCTTATACCGCTATTCGTTGGTATTTCCTCGCACCGAAGAACGTCGCATACCTGAATCTTTCCGGTACGAGCGAGGTTACGGTGCGTGCATACCTGTATGGCGGTGGCGTCAGCAGTGATTGCAAGGTCAAATATGCCCCGGACGTGGTCCAGACTGTCGAGATCTTCAAATCGTGGGGTAAACCACAAGGAACGACGACGCCAGTGCCATGGGCTCCGGGAAGCGTTGGCGACAAAACAGCAGCGGGATATTCCGTTGGTACACCACAGAATGCTGCTGAAGCCAACGAGTTTTACAAAGGTTACTTCTTCCGTGCTTCCGACGGTACTTCCGAGGCTTCCACTTCGGCTACATTCCCGTCACCGGTCGCACGTGGTGCCACTATCGGAAGCTTTGGCGCTGCATTGACCGGCTCGGAAGATAACGATGCCACGGCGCCGATTCCCCTGGATACGATCACGGTTTCCGAGCACAACAAGCAGATCCGTATTGTTGCGCGTCTCCTTGACCAGTTCCGTAATCCGATCGGTGGTCGTCTCGTAAAGTTCCATGTCCACAGCCAGACACTCCCCATAACCCCACCGAAGACTGTCCTCCAGGACAACTCTCAGCGTGGAGGTTTCGGTGAGTTCGGTTCTGTCAACGTTGCCGACGATACGCTTCGTCGTACCACGATTGGCGATACCGCGCAAGCTGGCTGGGTCACGGCATACTTCAACTCGGGTCGCGTTGGTTGGCAGATCGTTCGAATTGCGTTAACACCCGACACCATGGCATACGATATTGCGCCTGGTCTCGGTGACGATCTCGGTGAAGGCACGGCAGTCGGACCAAGTCGCCGTGGTTTTGCGCCGCGCGTTATTATCCCGATTTATCAGCGTTCCGATACGACGGTTCGCGTGGAGCTGTATCCGTATACGGCATCCGCAGTATCACCGATTCCCCTACCGATGGATCTTATCCAGATTCAACGGTATGAGCACCTGATAATCTATGTAAGCGGTGGATCGCCGTTCTTTGTCGCCTGGTCTTCCATTGCTGGACGGACGGACGGTCGCAGAGTTCACTCCGGTTATTTCTCCGGTGCGGATATTGCGCCCTATATTCCTGATACATTGAATCTTACGGCAACCAGTGGGGTAAATGCTATTACCGCTGGCCGCACGATAACGATTCTTGCGCGGGAATATGACAAGTTCGGCAACCTGGTTGATGCGCAGCCGAATGGATTCGACACTGCGCGCGTTCGCTTCCGGATGTGGGGACCTGGATTTGGTTCCGTGCCCGCTCCTTACAATGTAGACGGTGGAACTATTGCGCCGGCAAAGAATTGGACACGGGATGCCTATGGACCGATGCGGAAAGCTCGCTATCGTCATACCCAGATATCCAACCTCGTTGCTGGTGTTCATATCAACCAGACCGCGTTCATGGTCGGATTGGAATACCCCACTCCGAAGACAAGCAGTACAACGGTGTATTTCGAAGCCACGGCCCAAGCTGTTCTCGGTGGTGGCGGTCCAATGAAGATCGATCGTGATACAGTCAAAATCGTATCAGTGGTTAAAAACCCGACACGGTTCGATGTTCTGCGTGCCGGCCAGGAATGGCTGTTGTCGACGCTGGAAGGATTCCCGTTCAACACTCTTATTCCGTACGTACCAGGTATGGAACCCGGTGTGCATCAGACGGATGTCCTTGGTATCGATAATATCCTCCTGAGCCAGGTATATCGTCGCAATGTCTCCACCGAACCCGTCGGGCAGTACTTTGTCGTCAATGATGACAATGTGCCGATCGATATCGATGGTGACGCAATGTTTGACGCGACTGGCGCGTTGAATCCTGACTTTGATAAACCGGTGAAATTACCGGCTTTCAATAACTTGAACCCGGGATTCCAACCGTTCTACAACCTGTTGAACAATTCCCAGTTAATGACACGCACCATCGGCCGCATCGTGCCCAAGGCACGTAACGATGGAACCATCTTTGATGTTCACGTCGCTGGAAGTGGCGAATACTTCTTCAATGGCGCCGCTTATATCAGCGTTGGCTCGAATATCAACGTAACCATTGGTCAGACGGGTAACTGGACATTAGAACCGTATGGCTGTTACCGCGATATCCGTCGTCCCGTGAAATTCCGGGTGACCCCGGTTTGGGAGAACATTCCGCCAACCGACGGTGAAGGTCCCAGTATCGACGGTCGCGTTTACGGACGCCTCTATGCTGACTCCGTCTATACCTACACTGGCGGCAGCCGGACAAGTGGCGCAATTGCCGAGTTCATGGGAACGTATACGGATCGCGGTGATTACAACGCGTACAAACCGGGTAATGAAAAAGACCGTGTCACGAGACTCGGTGTGTATTACTACCGGTATTATCCTGAATACGGCATCGATGATTGGCTTGCATCAGGATTGATTGGTGCCAATCGAACCGGACGAGTGCGTCTCCTCGGTGATGGCGGCGATTTCAATCGTCGGCGTGCATCCTTGAGCGGCGCTTTCACGACTACTGGTTCGCCCTCGCCAATACAACCTGGCGCATTCCTGATTCTTGTCGACTCGACTGCCGATCAAGTGATTGATATGCGGGTCTATGATCCGAATCTCAGAGATGGCATCGATAACATGGTGGATGACACCGCCAGTTACGATCAGGGTAAGTACTGGATTATCCGGACGCAGAATAATGCCATTCGGCAGCTGCCGGATGTTTATATTACGAACGATCCGTTCAATCCCGGAATTCAAGGTCCGAACCGCACGATTTCCACTGTCACGGATGTTCGCAGCGTGATACCCGGTGAATTACCTCCGCAAAGCCAGGAACCGCTTCGCACGAGGAGTTACCCGGGATTACCACAACCGAATTATCTGCGTCATACATTCGTTGTGGTGCCGTATCGTATCGCGTACCTGTCGGTATTTCCGAGTAGTTTTGACGTCAGCCAGGGCCTCTTCGATCAGACCCGGTTGCCGCTCGGAATTCTTCCGCTCCAGGCTGATGTCGATACATTGCCACGCTTAAGCCTGATTCCACCTCCGGGTTCCGATCTCACCAAGTATGAACTGTTCACGCGTCTGTATGGACAGATTCAACATGGTGCGACATCCCAGATACCTCTTCAGAACGGCGCAGAGGGCCCGGTCTATGGTCGTGAACCGTACGCGCGTCCGGATACGATTTTCCGTGACGAGATTTACACGTACGCAATCACGCCGTATGACCGCTACGGGAACCTCAACACTCGCGATACGATCTTCGTAAACGTGGGTGGTCGCTTTGCTGATTGGGAATTCCTGGATCTGGCATCTGGCGCTGGTTCGAATCTTGCGATTCGTGCAGGAGGCCAATACTTGCGCGCGATTCCAAGAAATTCCCCGACCAACGAGCAGTATCGCCGGGATTCCCTGCGGATATTCAATCCGCGTGGTGTCACGGGATCCAACCGTAACGATTTCCTCGGAATTAAGCCGGACGATCAAGAAGGTCTGAGCTTGTCCGTGGGTCGTGCACGGCCGCCGTTTGGTAGTGGAGTTGATTGCTACGTGCCGCACGGTCTCCTTCCGCCGAACATCGTCGCAACGCGGCCGATCGACGTGAAGAAGCCGTTTGCTCCGGCTCCGTTCACCCTCAACACTGGTGCGATCACGAACACCGATCTCTTCCGTGTTGACCATACGGGTTGCAACGCTCCGGACGAATATGCGCTTGACACGTTGACACTGCAGTGGCAGATTTCCAACCATACGAATCCGGATTACAACAATCCGAACGACACCATCCGTTACTATGTCAACTTTATCGTTGACAGTGTGAGCACGAATGGCAGGACACTTATCGTAAAGGTCAAGGCTGACAATGATGGTCTATCCAACATGCTTCGCATTGATGGATTGAACCTCTACAACCTGGTCTTCCGTCCGGGTGTGCAGCCACAACCAAACGGTCCCGACAGTCTTGTTATGCGGATGAAATGGTTTGTGACGGCCGAAAACAAACTGGGTCTCGTGACCAGTTCCGATACGGCCGGCTCAAGCATACGTCAGCAAGGCCCACAGACGCAGTTGACGCCGCCGTTGGTGTTCTCCATCAACCGTCGTCCGGTCTGTGCGGGTGGCTTGACTCCTGCGAACAACACTGTTGTTACCGGAGTGGATGCAACGTTCAGCCCGACCGTGTCCTGGAGCCCTGCGGGCGATATCAACATCGACAAGGGTATCCAGATTGGTGGGTTCAAACAGTTCAACCCCGCAACCCAGAATTGGGAAGATATCGCGGGTCGGACCGTTGATACCTTGACCTATCAGGTACGGATTAAGGTCGTTCGCTTCTTCCCGGCAGGGAAAGGCGGCGTACCGGTTGATACGACAATTACCTTGAACGCTGGTGTGAATGCCACGCAGTTCTCCATCCCGGCATCGTTGATTCAGACCATCTTTGGTGGTTACTCCAACGATCCGACCAGTACGAGCGCGGATACCGTTGCGATCGACTGGTGGGTTGATGTCAAAGATTTCAACTATACCAACGGTAATGAACCGGTGGTCTTTGACTCGACCTGGAGTGGTGTTGGTTGTCGTCCGCACATCTGCTCGGCCGGTCCCAACAGGCTCATCCTGACGAAACTGGATCAGGGCGGCATTGAGATCGATCCGGCAGCAACTGCGAGCGATATCAACAAGCTGACGGGTGAGGAAGTCTGCTTCACGCTCACAGCAAAAGACAAGAACGGAAACGTTATCCGTGACTGGGATCGCAACGGTCAGGATGTCACTCTTGAACTGAATAACTCCACGGCCAACACGGATACCAGCGCACAGAGCTGGAACAGTGATCCTGACGGCTACACGTGGGCGGTTATCAAGGACAAGGATGGCAACATCTTGGCTGCAGTACCGAGCGTGGATAACAAGTGGACATTGCCGAAGGATGTGTTTGTGAATGGTGTTACTACGATCTGCCTGACAGATACAAAGGCGGAGACGGGTGTCACTATTACGGCCACCCCTGCGGCAGCGTCGTTGAAGAACGTTTCTGCGAAGATGAACTTCAAGTCGAATACCATTACAAATTACCTGGTCGATATTACGGAGGCAGCTCCGACCGACAAGGTGTTTGTGATGCGTAGGTACGAGATTACCGTGTATCCGCGTGATATGTATCTCAACGTTTCCAACGAAGAGATTCGTACCGCGTTTGCGGCTCGCTTCCCAGGCGAGTTCAATAACACGAATCTCGGTTCGGCGGATATCTTCTCGGGAACGCACTTCATTAAAGGACCCACGAACTTCTTCATCCTGTCGACGACGAAACGCGAGAAGCCGAATGATCAGCTCCAGACCATTACGGCCTACTCCATCGCCGCTCCTTCGACTGTTCGTGGTACAACGGATCCGTATGAGATCATGACCCATGCTCCTGGTAACTTCAACCTGATTGCACCGGCGGACAACAGCGAAATCAAGCTGATGGCTGCCCTAAATCAGGAAGACTTTAGCTGGGACAAGGCCGTGGATCCATATACGGATATCCTGATATCGAAGTTCGATCCAACGAAATATTCCGACGACGTGCGGTACAAGCTGACGTTCGTTGATGCTCAGAGTTTGACGCGTGCAGTGAGCTTT
Organism: Bacteroidota bacterium; assembly: GCA_024276335.1. Lineage (GTDB taxonomy): Bacteria > Bacteroidota > Ignavibacteria > SZUA-365 > JAADGX01 > JAADGX01. Next base: position 2,886 of record JAJRXL010000255.1, on the reverse strand, counting down.
GCATCGAACAACTCTGGCAAGGGCGAGAAATTGACCACCAATCATGGTCAACTCTCTAACGTCATCAACACGATCAGCGGTCTGCCGACCACGAAGGAACTCGAGGTCGTCTGGTTTGTCGAAGCTACCGACGGGTTGTTCACGACCCTCAGTACTCCGCCGAACAACGACACGCGTCCGGGATATCGTCTGAAACTCATCAAGGATAAAATCCTTACTGTGAATCCGACGACCATCCCGACGGAATATTCGCTCGGTCAGAATTACCCGAATCCGTTTAACCCGACGACAGAGATCTCCTTTGCTCTGCCGAAGGCCACTAACGTGAAGATTACCATCTTCAACATGCTTGGTGAGCCGATCAAGACGGTCGTCAATAAGCATCACGAAGCTGGTACCTACAAAGTGACGTGGGATGGAACCAACAACGCTGGTGATGTCGTATCCTCTGGTACGTACATTTACAAGATGAACGCTGGTACATTCACCGCCACACGGAAGATGGTACTTCTGAAATAAATTGGGCGAAGGACTTACGTCCTTCACGAAATGGCGCCCGGATCAAACGATCCGGGCGCTTTTTTTATTTCAATCGCGTTTTCCCTACTTTTTGGATTGTATGATTAACGTGAGTACACTGGCGAAAGAGCTCATAGACGTGCCTTCTATCACCGGCAGCGAAGCGCTGCTTGCTGAGGTCGTAGAACGCCACCTCAACGCGATGGGAATGAACGTGGTCAGGCAAGCAGTCGATCCCAATCGGTGGAATGTTTTTGCTTCATACGTGGAGCGGCCGTCAATCCTTTATACGACGCATATGGATACGGTGCCGCCGTTTTTTCCTTCCGTGGAAAAGGAGGGCTTTATTTTCGGAAGAGGCGCCTGCGATGCAAAAGGTATTATGGCGTGCATGATGCGAGCAGTGGAGGAACTTGCTGAGAGCGGGTTCCACGGAACGGCTTTATTGTTCGTCGTCGGTGAAGAGCTCGATTCCGTTGGAGCACGGGTAGCGGCAGAGCGGCTTTCCGGGTTCAAGTATGTGATTAATGGGGAACCAACAAGCAACCAGTTGATCTCCGGCCAAAAAGGTTCGTTGATTGTGAGATTACTTGCTCATGGAATAGCTGCCCACTCGGGCTATCCCGAGATGGGATCGTCAGCAATTGAAACTCTCCTTTCGGTATTAAACGATATTTTGGCGGAAGACTGGGGGAGTGATTCACAACTTGGTACTGCAACTGTGAATATCGGTGTGATCGAAGGTGGTGTGGCTCCGAATGTCATCCCTGATAAGGCGGGGGCGGAGGTATTTTTCCGAATCGTAGATCCGGCGGAAAACGTTTACACTCGTCTTCGCAAAATAGCGGGTCGGCGGATAGAGTTGGAAATCGTTACCAAGAGCAATCCTCAGCTACTCCATGTCGTTGATGGCATGAAAACAACGATTGCCGGGTTTGGTTCTGATGTGCAGTATTTGAGGAGGCTTGGAACTCCTCTCATGTTGGGACCGGGATCAATTATCGACGCGCATACCGGTCGAGAGAAAATATCGAGAGAGGAGATGGATGAAGCCGTGGAATTATATAAACTATTGTATCACAAGTTACTTACACACTAAACAACTGTATGCCAAAATCATTATGCCTGGCCCTGGTCGGGTACGGAAAAATGGGTAAAATGCTGGAGCAAATTGCGGTAGGCCGTGGACATGAAATCAAGGCTCGAATCGATCTGCGCGAACCTGGCGCCGTTCAAAATATCGACGTTGGTATTTTGACGGATGTGGATGTTTGTCTGGAATTTACGGAGCCGTCAAGTGCGGTCGACAATATTCTTCGTCTTGTGGAATTGGGCAAGCCCGTAGTGACGGGGACGACGGGATGGTACCAGCACCTGGACGAAGTGAAAGCCTTCGTAGTAGAGAAGAATGGGGCGTTGTTATACGCCAGTAATTTTTCACCGGGAATTCATATCTTTCAGCGGATAGTCGCGGAAGCGATGCGCCTGGTCAATCATTTTGAACACTATGATGTCTCAATCCATGAAACGCACCACAGGCACAAGAAGGATGCGCCAAGTGGAACGGCGTCCACCATCGCACGGATTATTCTCGATAAGATAGAGAGGAAAACCTCAGTGATTGAAGGGAATTACGAAGGTAGAGTACCTGACAGCGCTCTGCAGGTGAGTTCGTCCCGGTGCGGTGAAATACCCGGCACTCATTCAGTGACAATTGATTCTTCTGCTGATACCATTACGCTGACGCACACCGCTCGCAATAGAGAAGGATTTGCTCTCGGTGCGGTGATGGCGGCAGAATGGCTTTATTCAAAGCGTGGTTTTTTCACAATGGAGGATGTGTTTCATGACTTCGAATCCCTATAAGGGAGTTGGCACTGCTCTCGTAACCCCATTTACGAAAACCGGTGAGGTGGATCACGATGCCTTGAAAAGACTCGTGGAACGCCAACTTGAGGGTGGTGTGGGCATGTTGGTTCCGTGTGGAACCACTGGAGAAGCAGTAACCCTTTCCCTGTCCGAATACGAGGATGTGCTGAGAACCGTGGTCGAGGCCGTCGAGACGCGTGTCCCGGTCGTGGCTGGCGCAGGATCAAATTCCACGGACAGAACAATTAAGTATGCTCGCATTGCGAAATCCTGCGAGGTGGATGCGCTCTTGATTGTTGGCCCGTATTACAACAAACCCACCCAGGAGGGATTTGTCCGTCATTACCGGGCCATTGTCGACGCGGTCGATTTGCCGATAATTATATACAACGTTCCCGGCAGAACGGGCAGCAATATGACAGCGGAAACGCAATTGCGGATTGCCGAGCTCGATAGTGTTGTTGCGACGAAAGAAGCTTCCGGCGATCTCGGCCAGGT
>JAJRXL010000254.1 GCA_024276335.1 Bacteroidota bacterium | reverse complement strand
CTGCGGAGCCAGTTCCACCGCATGGGCTCATCATTGATCGACAGCGTGCGCTTTCGGGATTCGTTTGCGTTCTTCGGCGTTCCCGACATTCCGTCGTTGGCGCGGGAGGATTGGCGCAGGCTTGGCATCGCCTTTTTTACGGCCAGCATGAACGTGGCATCCACGAAGGGAACGGCCGTTACGCGCCTGATCGGCCCCGCTCGGGACTGGAAGCGGATCTCGTGGAAAGGCATGGCACAACCGGGAACCGGGATCACGATTCGTGTCAGGGGAGTAGTGAATGACGTTGCCACCCAAATCGTGGAATACCGGGCTGCTGACGCAACACATGCCCTGCCCGCCGAGACGGATAACTATCCATTCATCCAGCTCGAAGCTGTTCTTTCCGATTCTTCCGGCAGGAATTCGCCTGCCCTCGATTGGTGGTCACTGGATTTTGATTCGGGTTTTCCCGAGCTCGGTATCACGTCGCAATCGGTAACATTACGTATGGATTCCATTGAGTCGGGAGGTGCGCAGGATATCCGCACGATCGTGTACAACAGGGGAGACGCTGATGCGCGGAACGTGCCCATGTACTTCGATCTTCCGTCCGGAGGTGGCGAGCGCCGCGTGGATTCGGTTATTGTGCCTCTCATACTGCAAGGACAATACACCGAGATAGCAATGACGTTCTCGACTTCCGGTTTACAAGGGACCAACAGTTATTCGATCACTATCGATCCTCACGGGACTATTATCGAATACACGAAGGAGAACAATTACTTCTCGGGGCAATTCTATGTGCGCGGTGATACCGATCCTCCCAGCCTGGAAGTGCTCGTGGACGGCGCTTCGCTCGTGGATGATGATTATGTTTCGCCACGGCCGACCATCACTATCTACGTGTATGACGAAAGCCCGCTGCCTATTACGGATACAACCAGCATCGAATTATTCCTGGATGGGAGGAGAGTATCAATTGCCGGGAATCCGGAGGTGCAGTTCATCTCATTCCCCTCGGGACAGAAAAAGGCGGAGGTGCGATTTGCGCCGACGCTGGAGGATGGTTACCACATTCTTGCCGTAAACGCGCGTGATGCCAGCGGCAACCTGGCGGGAGATGATTTTTACCAGGTTCGTTTTATCGTCAGCAGGGAGGCAAGAATTGACAACGTGTTTTTGTATCCCAATCCGACCGACGGTCCCGCGGTTTTTTCTTTTCGCGCAATCGGCGAAAAAGCTCCGACGGAGGGAAAGATCAAGATATACACCGTTGCAGGCCGCTTGATCCGCGTACTGGAAATTCCGACTGACGATTTACGCATCGGGTTCAACCGCGTCGAATGGGACGGCTTGGACCAGGATGGCGATCGCCTGGCCAACGGTGTCTATTTTTACAAGCTGGTCCTCAGGGACGATTCCGGGCAAAAGGAATTCCTGGAAAAAATGGCGGTCCTGCGCTGAGATTTTTCGCTGTTCTGCGACGGGAAACCGGTATTCGCTATCAGTACGATTACCCCCGAGTATTGGATAAATAGATTCTATCGCCTATATTAGCTAAGCTTTGCTGGGTTCTTAGCTCAGTTGGTTAGAGCGCTACCTTGACATGGTAGAGGTCACAGGTTCGATTCCTGTAGAACCCACGAGTCTTCGATCGGAATCGGAGAAAACGACTCCGATTTTTTTCGTAGGGTAAAAATGGATTTTAATGGCTGAGAATACGATAACATTACAACTGCCTGATGGCACGGAACTCCAGGTGGAAAGGGGGACGACCTTTTTCGACGTGGCGAAGTCCATTAGTCCGCGGTTGGCGAAGGAAGCCCTGGCAGGCGAACTTGACGGAAAGGTCATGGACCTGAACGCGGCTATTCCACATGGTGGTGCCGTTCGTATCCTCACGTTCAATGACGAGAAAGGGAGAGAAGTGTATTGGCACAGCAGCTCCCACCTGATGGCGCACGCAATAATGGAGCTGTTTCCCGAGGCAAAATTCGGCGTCGGCCCGGCAATCGAAGAAGGTTTTTACTACGATGTCGATATTGACAAGGTACTGACTCCGGACGACCTGGTGAAGATCGAAGAGAAAATAGCCGAACTGGTAAAAGAGGGTTCTTCGTTCGTGAGGAAGGAGTTATCGAAGAACGACGCGCTGGAGTTCTTCAAGCAGAAGAACGATCCGTACAAGGTTGAGCTCATCAGCGAAATGGAAGAGGACAAGGAAGCGATTTCATGTTACACCGAAGGATCGTTCGTGGACCTATGTCGCGGCCCTCATGTTCCATCGACCAGTCTTTTGAAGAATTTCAAGCTCCTGTCGATTTCGGGCAGCTACTGGCGGGGCGATTCCGACCGCAAGCAGTTGCAACGGATATATGGCATTTCGTTTCCCAAGAAGAAAATGCTGGACGAATTCCTCTTCCGCGTGGAAGAGGCGAAAAAACGAGATCACCGGAAGCTGGGCCGCGAATTGGATCTTTTCAGCTTCCACGAAATATCGCCCGGAGCGCCGTTCTGGCATCCACGGGGAATGATGCTGGTACGCATCCTGGAGGAAGCATTACGGAAGGAGCTTGACGCGGCAGGGTACCAGGAAATATCGACGCCGATTTTAGTTAAGAAAGAACTGTGGGAACAATCCGGTCACTGGGAGCACTACCAGGAGAACATGTTTTTCGTCGAGGCCGACAACGACGTGTACAGCCTCAAACCCATGAACTGCCCCGAAAGCACGTACATCTACCGCGCCCACGTCCGCAGCTATCGTGATTTACCATTGCGCTACTCGGAGATCGGAAGGCTGCATAGGAATGAACTTTCGGGTGCGTTGAACGGCATGTTCCGCGTGCGCCAGATCACCATGGACGATGCGCATTTGTTCGTGCGGCCCGATCAAATCCTCGATGAAATCACGGGTATCTTGAAGCTCGTCAACAAGTTTTATGGGTATTTCGAGTTTTCACCATCGTTCGTCCTCTCCACCAGGCCGGAAAAAGCCATGGGGGATCCCGCGCTGTGGCGACAGGCAGAGAAAGCCCTCGAGGACGCCTTAATCGCCAATGGTATCGGATACAAAATCGAAGAAGGCGAGGGCGCCTTCTACGGTCCCAAGATCGACATCATCATCAAGGATGCGTTGGGGCGCAAATGGCAGTTGGCTACGATTCAGCTCGATTTCCAGATGCCGGAACGGTTCGGCCTGGAATACGTGGACGAGAACAATGAGCGCCGACGGCCGGTAATGATTCATCGGGCGATTTTCGGATCCTTTGAACGCTTCATCGGGATCCTCGTGGAACATTTCGCAGGAAACTTTCCTGTTTGGCTGGCGCCGGTACAGGTCGCAGTACTTCCAATTTCCGAGAATTTTTCCGATTATGCATTTCACGTAGCGACCCGCTTGAAGGAAGAAGGCATTCGCACCGAGTTGGATGCCCGGAACGAGAAAATCGGCTACAAGATACGCGCATGGGAGATACAGAAAGTGCCGTACATGTGCATTATTGGAGAGAAAGAAGTTGCTAGCAATACGGTCAGTATTCGACGACACCAGGAAGGAGATATTGGCGCATCATCGCTCAGCGATTATATCGCAAGAGTAAAAGAAGAAGTCTTGTCAAAGAAATTATAACGGGAGGGTTTTACGTCGGCCGAGACATCAAGATTTGACCGAATCCGTATCAACAATGAGATAAGAGCACGGGAAGTTCGACTCATTGACGATAAGGGAGAGCAGTTGGGTGTTGTACCCATCGAAAAAGCACAAGAGGAAGCGCAGAAACGAGAACTTGATTTGGTGGAGATTTCTCCTAATGCCAGGCCGCCGGTTTGCCGCATCATGGACTATGGCAAATACCGGTATGAACAACAGAAGCGAGAAAAGCTGCAGAAAAAGAGACAGGCAATTATCCAGGTGAAGGAAATCCGGTTTCATCCGGGCACTGCGGAGCATGATTTCCAGTTCAAACTGCGGCACGCGCTGAAATTCATCAAGGATGGGAATAAAATCAAGGCCACGGTCGTGTTTCGAGGCCGTCAGCGGGCGCATGCAGAGTTCGGCGAAGATCTGTTACGCCGTTTCGCCGAAGAACTCAGTGATGTCGCTGTCTTGGAAAAAGAACCGACGATGGACAATCGGTTCATGCATATCATCCTTTCCCCGAAACCGAGCGGGAAGAAAAAGTCATAGGAAGGATTGAAGGGATCCTGAATAAATGAGCGAGCTGATACCATTCGACGATAGAGGAAACACATTATGCCGAAAATGAAAACAAAGAAAAGCGCTGCCAAGACCTTTAAGTTCACCGCGTCAGGTAAAATCAAGCGCGAGAGGGCGTACCGCAGCCATATTTTAACTTCGAAATCACAAAAACGGAAACGGAAGCTGCGCAAGAAAACGCTCGTCTCGCGCGCCGATCACAAACGAATCAAGGAACTGATCATTCGATAGGAAGAACACAATGCCACGCTCAAGAAACAAAGTTGCATCCCACCGGAGAAAAAAAGCACTTCTTCGTAAGGCGAAGGGATTCTGGGGGCGGCGAAAAAATATCTATAAAATTGCCGTACACCATGTCGAGAAGGGTATGCAGTATGCGTACCGGGATCGCCGCGTCAAGAAACGAACGTTTCGCCAGTTGTGGATCACGCGTATCAATGCTGCCGCCCGTGAACATGGGGTGACGTATAGCCGTCTCATTGATGGTTTAAACAAGAACAATATCGATATCAACAGGAAGATTCTGGCTGATCTCGCGGTTTCAAATCCCGACGCATTTGCCAAGATTGTCAAGCACGCCGTAGGTAAATGACAACGCCAAAGCCTGGACCATTTTGCTGGACCATTTTGAATGGCTGAAAGGCGCATGATCCTGACCTGGTTGCTACCGGGTCGTTCGCATTTTACCTGCGTGTATCCGAACCGACACGGGGCTTGAAATTGACGCTGCATGCTCATGCTGGAAGAGATATCGAAAATAAAACGTGAAATCGAAAACACTGCCAGGAACATTTCCT
>JAJRXL010000253.1 GCA_024276335.1 Bacteroidota bacterium | reverse complement strand
CGGGCCAGCGCGATGCTTTCCAGGGACGTGTCAATCCCCACCACGTGCGACACGACTTCCGCCAGGCGAAGCGCCACTCGTCCGTACCCGCAGCCGAGTTCCAACGCCGTATCAGGAGGGTGCAAGCAACCAATCACGTGCGCGATTTCCGCTTCCAAGTACTGCTTCACTCGGGGCGGCGCAATCTCGTAGGATCGTTGCAGGTGCGGGCCGGACAGTTTCTTTTCGTAGTAGCCTATCATGGATAGGGGCGCTCCAATAGCCTCTCAATGCATTTGCAGTCATCCATCGTACGTGTTGCTACCCCGTCTTGGCGCCTTTACGATTTGCATCTCAGTGCCCCCCCCGAGAAACGAAAGGCGCTGATTGCCGTTCGCGCTCATGCAATGCCCTGTTTCTTATTTCCGCGCCTCGATAAGAAGCAACAAGCCGTGATTATTAAACAGCCTCCGTACGATTTTTCGTGGCCACAGCCTCTTGGCAACTGAAAGCAGGACACCGCGATGTCTCTCTCCCACGTCGCCTTCCAATAAATCGCCGAAACTTAACTGAACCCTTGTATTCACCTCGGAAAACCGGGAAAACATAGCCCTTGCTTCGTCAATGGAATAGGCTTTTGTTCCGGGGCTTTCCAGGTGATTGTTATAGATATCACGAAGGGACCTGAAAGGACGAAGTTTCAGCAAACCATAACGAATCCATAACATGTATCCCGTCAGAGAATACTTATGATAAACCATGATCCTCGCTACACCACAGGTGCGCAAAACCCGGAATACTTCTTCGACTGCCCGGGGGGTATTCGGAGAATGATGCAGGACCCCCCATGAATAGACCACGTCGAAAGAATTATCCTCAAATGGTAGCTTTTCGGCATCCGCCTCTCTGACATCCGAACGCAACCCATATAACGCCAATCTTTTTTTTGTATGTTCAATGGCCCGTGGCGTCAGATCAACACCTGCGATGGATTTCGGGTGGCATTTAGCCCACTCGACGTGGTCCGCCCCCATGCCTATCCCGATTTCAAGTATATCCTTGCCTTCACCCTCGTGAAACTTTGCAAAATCAAAGATATACGGCTCCAACTCATATCGCGATCTGCTTTCCGATTCATAATAGTCCTTGTCTGATTGTCCTTCGGCATATCTTTCGCCGCAGCTCTTCACGTTCCAGAATTCTTTTACTTTAAGCTTCTGGCTTTCTTCGGCTGTCATATAGGATCCCAACATTTACTTTACTTAAAGAATAATAATAGGTTATTCATACACAAATAGCAGCAGCATTTTATCAGGAAAAGGAGAATTATGTAAATGCTGCGAAATACGCCGGGTAAAATGTGGATATCACCATTAATCTATCCTGGTCAGTTTATATATATCCGACCAAGCACAGTATCTCTTTGGCTCATCTCGAATCGCAACGGAAATACGACTTTGACCGGGTCTCTCCCTTATCTCTGAATCACCTCACTTTATCTCGGCGAGGTCATAGGCTCCCTTGACCCGAGCCTATTCCTGGAATAACTGTACGACGTTGTAATCATGCTCACAAGGGTATCCAACCAATGAGGACCAGGCTATATATTCACCCTTAATTTGAATGATGTGACTGCTCTCCGTGCCTCCCCCGTCCCGGCGATGGTTACAAATGGACAGATCCCCCTTCTCGGGTACATGCGAGCGAAGCAGGCTCTTGAGCGCACCAATACTGCATACGCTCTTTATCAGTTTGCTCGCTACTTCAAGACGCGTTTTCGAGCTTTTTTCCCACAGCTCCGGCATTTCCGTCTCGTTGGGAATTAGCGAAAAGTCGTTTGTTATGACAATGTCCGTCTCGACCTCTTGTATCCTGAATGCTTTCTTATACACCTCCACGAGATACGTCCATTCCGGTGAGGAGACCAGGATTCGCCCCCCCTGCACGGCATTGTCCCTCATGAAATTACCCACGATCTGGGGAACATCTCTCTTGTGTCGCGCTTGATCCAGCAAGACTTCACACAAGACATCATACGTCACATCTCCCGTCAACACCACATGTGTATTTGCCACACATATCTTGTGCTTGTTGACACCGATTGACACACCTTCAAGCTCTTCCGCCTTGAGATTCACACCCTTCAGGGCATAGACTTCCGGGGTGGATCGGAAAACGGTGAGCTTATTGACGAGATGTTCCCGCTGTAAATCCCGGTTCTTGAAAAAGAGTATCCCGCCGGAGGTATGGACGACACCCACTGTACATCCCGTCCCCAGCTTCAACCATTCCTGCATGGTACACTTCCCTCACAATTCAAACTGGATAATCCTCCTGGGTCATTTGCTGTCACCAGCCTGTTTCTCCCGGTATCGGGTAAGCGTTTCATCCAAGGCCCTCTTGAACGCTTCAGGATTATCCGGCGTAAAGAGCACTCGCCGAATATGCCCCTTGCTCTTGTCCAGCACGACGTGTTCCGAAAAATTGGCCCAATCCAGCTTCAGGGCAGGTCGAAAATCCTTCAAGTGCAGGTCTCCCCTGAGGAGTCCACTGACCTCGGACTCAGAGACATCGACTCGCTCGATGTGGTCGAAAGGGACCGTCATTCGTCCGAGATGTGTGTCGAATTCTACACGATTGTCGTAGATGCGATATTCCTGCCAGAGGCTCTTGACAGTGCTTTGCGATGTGTATATCGGCGAATTGCTCATTTGGCGGATATCCTCTCCCGGCGCCGTGGGCGACTCCAGGAATTATTTTCCTTTATGGTCAACGTCGTACAGGACTCTTCTGAAAACCGTTATTGTTGAACCTTCGTCCATCTCAGGATAATCCTTTTTGTCCTTGTTGCAGATTTTCCCTATCCATTTACACATTTTCCAATGCCAGTAAAATATACAAAAACAACTTACTTTTCGAAGTCCCAAAGAGAAACAAAATGCGTTGATTTTACAACGAACGATGTATTGAATATTTTCCCGGAAGCGAATAAACGATGCGCAATTTCGCTGTATGACTGTCTTATTCATGGAGATGTTTTTGGTGGAAGGCGGGATGGTAACGTTTTTCGCCCAATCCACAACAGTGTCAGCTAGCGGAAAGTCAATCTCGACTAAATTCGCCCATTTCACTTGTTCTCAAGACATCGTCTTATTTTCCTTCCGTTCCCATGGGGCGTTTCGCCAGCATACCCTGGCTCCCCATCGCCGATGTACAGAAGGTTATTCTTTGAAAGGCATGGTAGCCGGCGGTTCTTTGCATTTAATCCTATACTTTTTCAAGGTGTCGCCGGGCCAGCTCCTCTTCTACTTTACGCAAGGGAATCCCCTGGTCGGCTAACAGCACCAGCAGATGGTACAGCAGGTCGGCGGATTCTTCCACCAAACGGGTGGGACCTTCTTCCAGGGCGGCAATCAGCACCTCGGTGGCTTCTTCGTTCACCTTCCGGGCGATGTAGGTGGTTCCTTTTTGCAAAAGGTGGTGGGTGTACGAATTGGCACTGGCTTCTTTTTTCCGTTTTTGAATGATTTTTTCCAGTTGAGCCAGAAAATTCTCTACGCCGGGATTCACTTCGGCAAAGCAGGTGTCCTTCCCGGTGTGGCACACCGGACCGGTGGGTTTGGCTTTCACTAACAGGGTGTCCCCGTCGCAATCCACCAGAATTTCCTGCAGGAGCAGCCGGTTGCCGGAGGTTTCTCCCTTGGTCCAGAGAGTTTGTCGTGAACGGCTGAAAAAAGTGACCTGTCCGCTTTTTACGGTTTGCCGGTAGGCTTCCTGGTTCATGTACCCCAGCATGAGCACTTTACCGGTCTCGGCGTCCTGCACAATGGCCGGCACCAGGCCGTTTCCTTTGCTAAAATTGATTTTCATAATCGCACCGCAATGTTGTGTTGGCTTAAAAACTGTTTTAGATCAGGAATAGTCATTTCTCCGTAATGGAAGACACTGGCGGCCAGGGCGGCGTCGGCTTTGCCTTCCTGAAAGACTTCCCGGAAATGTTCCCGGCTCCCCGCGCCCCCGGAGGCGATGACCGGAATGGGCAGCATCTCCGCCACCCGGCGGGTGAGCTCCACGGCAAAACCGTTTTTGGTGCCGTCGTGATTCATGGAGGTAAGCAGAATCTCTCCGGCGCCCCGTTCGGTGACCTCCCGTACCCAGTCCAGCACCCGCCGCCGGGTGCGGGT
>JAJRXL010000252.1 GCA_024276335.1 Bacteroidota bacterium | reverse complement strand
GGCTTCCTGCTTTTCGGTTGCGCTCGTGCTTGAACGCAGCGGTGGCCAACCCCTCTCCGATGAAAAAACCGCAGCCAAGGTCTTCATTGACTCTTTGGACGGCGTATGTGACGAGGCATCCCTCCTTTCTTTTGCGGGCAATGTCACCGTAGATGTGTTCATGACCACGGATAAGAACCTGTTGAAAGCGGGAATCGACGGTATGGTCGGGGGTGGAACGAGAGCCCTGTGGGACGCGGTTGGAGCCGGGATCCGGGAAGTGAAGAACAACAGCGTCAATTCCACCCGGGTTGTTATTTTCGTGTCGGATGGAAAGGATTATGCGAGTTCGAATTACGACCTCAACGATTGTATCGAGCTGGCCAACAAAAACGACATAAGGGTCATCGCGATCGGATTTGGTAATGAAGTATTCGAATCTACGTTGAATCGGATTGCGCGTGAAACGATGGGCGTGTATTACCACGCACCATCTGGAGCCGCGCTTGTTTCAATCTTTCAGGAAATACATTCTCTCGTTTCGCGGGCGTTTCGCGAATGCTCCATCACGTACAGGTCTTCCTGCCCGGACGGGACGGAGCGGACGGTTGAGCTGACCGTGGGAGCGCCGTTCCCCGTTGACAATTGCGCAGGCGCGGATACGAAGGTCAAGACATTCAAGGCGCCGCTGGATACAACGGCATTCAAAAAAGTGCGGGTGACGCTTGATCATACGGTGACTTCAACGTCCGGACCGGCGAAGGTTCCCCTCGTCGTGGCGGATTCCGTGAACGGTACCCTGACCCCGGCCTCGGTTCATCTTCGTTTTGATCCCGCGTGTGTCAAATTTGTCGGTATTGATACTCGCGGCGGGCAACTCGAAGGAGTGCCGATATCGTTTAACCCAGCGACGGATGGAGTGGTGATAAAATTTGAAGGAGAGAAAGACATTCCCGGCGACGGCGTGCTTGCCATGCTGACGTTCCTTCCGGCCGATACCACCGGGCAATGCAGGGAGTGTTCTATTCAACTGGAAGGATGGGATTTGAAAAAATGTATCCAGACCGTGCTGGGTAGTGGAAGCGTGACGTTCGGGAAGCCGACACTGTCGCTGAACGAACCGCAGGCGGGCGCGGCAATTTGCTCGGGAACCGACCTCAACGTGCAGTGGTCGTTTTTGTGCCTTGAGAAGATAGATGTTTTCATATCGGACAACAGCGGCGGTTCGTGGAGACTCGTAGCTAACGATATTCCGGCAAGCGCCGGGAGCTGGACATGGACCGTGACGGAAAATGCCGGGATGCATTATCGCGTGAGACTTGCGAGCTCAACCAACCCCTGGTTGAGTGCGGAAACCACCGGCGATATCATTGTTAACACTCTTCCCCACGTGGAAAAACATCCCTCAGGCCTCGTGTTGATGGAAGGGGAATCGGGGACCCTGCGATCGCAAGCATCGAGTTCACCGACGGCGCTGCTCCAGTGGCAAGTTTCGATTGACGGCGGTAAAACATACACGGATATTCCGAACAGTATTGATCCGACGCTCCAGTTAAGTAACGTGGGAGCCGGTATGGATGGGTACATGTATCGCGCCCGGTTTTACAAT
>JAJRXL010000251.1 GCA_024276335.1 Bacteroidota bacterium | reverse complement strand
CAAACCTCCAACTCCTTCAATAATCAAGATATCGTGTTCGTCCATCAAGCCGTAGTACGCGCTCACGATTTTCTTTACTTCAACTTCCGTACCGGACAACGAAGCGGATAAATTCGGCGCAGCGGGGTAAGCAAAGCTATAGGGATTCATTTTGCTTAACTTCTCCCTATACTGCGAGACGAGGCTCTTCATTTCCTTCGGGTCAATTTCATGTGTTCCGTGTTCCATAAAATACAAAGAGCGCAGGAGATCGGACGATACCTGAAATTCCCCGTCTCCGGTCGAAACCCATTTTTGCAGACATACCTTAAAACCAAGAGACCTGAAATAATATGCAAGTCCGCCGGTGACAACAGTTTTTCCAACACCCGTATCGGTGCCGGTGATTATCATGCTTCTTTTCTCTGGCATCCGCTCCAACTTTCTTCAATGAGACGATCGTGACTCATCCCGAATTTATTATGATGATTATTATCATATTCTTTCAAAAGTTCTATCACTTTATCCAAATCTTCTTTTTGATGATCACATGTGATTGAAAATCGCAATCGTGCACTATTACTCGGCACAGCAGGCGGCCTAATCGCCGGTGCGAAAATCCTGTTTTCAAACATGTACCCTGCGATCTCAAGCGCGTGCCTTTCCGTACCAGCGATAACGGGTACGATGTGCGCGTTTCCCCTTATTTCTAAATTAGTTTCCCTCAATCCTTCCCTGAAATATTCATAATTCTTCTTCAACACGTCACGCCGTACCGGCTCATTTACAAGCACGTCAATCGCGCAATCGACCCCACCGATTACCGCAGGAGGCAAAGCAGTCGAGAAAATAAACGATCGGGCTTTATTTATTAAGAATTGCCTTACTACGCCGTCGCAGGCAACGAAAGCTCCGTAATTGCCTAACGCTTTTCCAAATGTCGTCATGATGATATCAACCTTCTGCGACAGTCCCGCTTCCTCTGCAAGACCTCCCCCATGTTCCCCGAAAACACCAATACCGTGCGCCTCATCCAGATATAAAAAACACCCGTATCGATCTTTTATTTCCACCAATTCATCGAGAGGAGCAGTATCACCTTCCATGCTGTAAACAGAATCTGCTACAATCAACACATTTTCGCGGTTTGAACGCTTTGCCTCGAGCAATTGTTTAAGATGTTTCATATCGTTATGGTTGAATTTAGAGAATTGCGCCTTGCAAAGATGGATGCCATCAATGATGCTCGCGTGGACCAATTCATCGGATATTATCAGTGTATCGGTACCGGAAAAAGCCGAGATAACGCCTATATTCGCAAGGTACCCGCTCCCGAAAAGAAGGCCACTTTCTTTTTGCAAAAAATCGGCTAATTTACGCTCCAGCTTTTCATATAAAACGGAATTACCGGATAACAGTCGCGAAGCAGCGCTGCCTGTTCCATACTTTTCAACATATTCAATGCTCTTTCGACGTATCCCCGGGTGATTCGTCAGCCCTAAATAATCATTTGACGCAAAATCGATGTACTTGTCACCCTCAAGGTATATGGCACCATTCGCCCTGTAATCGACCGGGTAAGGCTGCCGAAAATGCCCTTTGTTTTCCAGCGCTCCCAGTGTTTCTTTTATTCTTTCATAAGCGTTCATCAAAGCAACTCTTTCAATTCGTTCAAAAACACGCGGTCTTCCTCGGGAGTTCTGCCCTTGATCGTGAGATAATCACCCGTGATAAAACCATTTGCCCCCGCAATAAAGCCAAGCGCCTGGAAATCACCAAGAACAGCTTCCCGCCCCGCTGCTATTTTAATGATTTTGTCCTGCAGTATTATCCTGAACAACGCAATAGTTCTTATGATCTCTTTAATTGATATTCGTTTCACATTTTCCAACGGTGTTCCTTTTATTGGCACAAGGATATTAATCGGTACCGAATCGACATTGAGATCTTCGAGAAGTAAGGCCATTTTCACTCTTTCCGCTTCATTTTCACCCAGACCTATAATAACACCACTACAAACCTGGTATCCCATGCTTTTTGCAAGTTTAATCGTGTTTATCCTTTCCACGATTGTGTGGGTGGTGACGATCGTTCCATAGTAATCCGGCGAGGTTTCGATATTATGATGATACCTCCCGAGGCCGGCCTGTTTCAATATCCTGAATTTCCGTTCCGTCAGCCCGCCAAGGGAAGCACAGGTTTCTATGCTCAGCTCTCTTCCTATTATTTCGATTGCCTTCGCGATGGTTTCGACTTCCCTTTCCGAGATGCTTCGACCCGATGTTACTATGCCGAACCTTTTTGCTCCGCTTTCCCCGGCCCTTTTTGCGCTTTCCACTATCGTATCAACTTCCTTTAACGGATAGATTTCCACATCCGTGTTATAACGACTTGATTGAGCACAGAACTTGCAATCCTCGCTGCAAATACCGGATTTCGCATTGATTATACCGCATACTTCCACAAAATCGCCAAAATATTCTTTTGTCGTTCTTCGCGCCTTGTCGACAAGCGTCCAAAAATCCAGTTCCGTCAATTCTTCCGATTTGATCATGTTTCTTTTCTTGTTCCTAGGTTTTTTAGTGTCATTGTTGGTCGGGAACGTCGGCAATGGCATGTCTCAATCCAATACTCAATGCATGCTCCCGGGGATGTTGCCGTTTCCTTTTTCCGTATTGCGCACCTCCGCCACGTGTGAATCACAATTCATACATCTCGTTTCGGGGAATCATTCAGCACCTTCGTCCGTTCCAACAACGTCGTGTAAATAGGCTGGTTGCCAAGCTGCGCCGTAACCAGCGATGCCGTGACGGTTGTGATTATTAAAGGTAATATCAGCTCAAAGTTCGACGTCATTTCAACGGCAAGCACCAACCCGGTAAGAGGAGCCCTAACTGTCGATGCAAAAATACCGGCCATGCCCGCCACGGCAAAAACCCCCGGGTACGAAATATGACCCGGAAAATAGTACTGCATAACGATCCCGAAGAGCATTCCGAAAACAACCCCGAGGGCAAGCAAAGGCGCGAAAATTCCACCCGGCACACCGGTCCCATAACTAAAAACGGTCAGCAACAGACGACTTATAAATAAAATTACCAAAAACTGTACTGTAAATGAATGATCAAGCACAATCCTGATCGTATCGTAACCACCTCCGATCATCTTAGGATAAAATATTCCGACAATCGCGATAACCAGCCCCGCCACGATGGCGCTAAAAACCATTGCGATCTTGGACAAATCGCTGAAAAAATCCAAGGATAGTATTAATAATTTGTTAAATACATACCCTACGAGGCTGAAGAAGAAACCGAGAACGACAAATAACCAGATCCCCGATAACGGGGGGCTTGGAAAAACCATCATTTTAATGACGGGATCGGCTCCGACGATAATTCTCACCACTAAATCCGCGGTTCCCGACGCGACCATGATCGCGGCCACGGAAAAAAAAGTGTACCTGAAATGCCCGTGCATTTCTTCAATCACAAAAATTATTCCCGCGAGAGGCGCATTAAAAGCGCTTGCAAGTCCGGCGGTGGCGCCGGCCGAAACAAGGGGATTCGTCTTGCTTTCCGGGTGCTTGAAAACGTCCTTTACCATCTTACCGACGTTAGCGCCTATCTGGATAGTAGGACCTTCTCGACCTAATAATAAACCGCTTCCCAACGAAAACAACGAGGCGAAAAATTTCACGGGCAATACCCTTTTCCAGCGCAACGGCCTTATTCTATCCAAGGCCCCTTCGATCTCCTGAACACCGCTTCCCGAAGTTTCAGGGGCATATTTTCTCACTAAGAACAGCGCTATACTGATTCCGATAACACTAAATAAAAACGGCGCCATCCAATTACCAAGTTCCGGGCCGCCTGCCCCGGCATACAACCTGTTCCTGAAAACATCTATGTAGGCAAGCGCAAGTCGAAAAATCGAACCCAATGCTCCCGCAATTGCTCCTACGACAAATGCAAATAATATTAAACTGAAATTTTTCGTATCAGCATCGATGAATCTTTGATCCGATTTCCATGATCTTTTATGTTTTATCAAGGGCGATTTCATTAATGTTTGAGTTTCATCGAATTACTTCGGTTTTTTAGCAGTACGTCTAACAATAGGTGTAAAAAAACAGGCGATCCTGAAACAACCACAAACAGCATTTAATCGCCTCGCTTCGAACCACGATTCTTCGCTCTTCCCTCCTATTCTTCCCACTCGTGTATCCAATCAGTCCATTCACGCTTTGCGCTTTTCACTTCGACCTTTCCTCGCGCTCCTCCGCCATCCCGTTCCCGTTTCACCGCGACGTGCGCGGCATCAACCTGAACAACCGCCTCCGCGCGGATTTCAGCTAAACGTAAGCAAAGAAACGCCGAATATCAAGGATTCGAGGCAAGCAACAGGGGAGCGAACAGCCCTTTCATCTCTTCCCCGTGGACGGACTTGTCCTCACCACGACCGCGGATGTGCCGCCCGAGATGAGCTTTTCAGGCACTACCGGTTCCTCGGCTGAAAAACGTCAGGACTGTGCAGCGCAGGCTTTGCCCGTTCTCCACCGGTCACCCGGACCACCGTCAATGCATGCTGCCCCCATCACCCGCCGGGCCGTCGGTATCGGGCTCGACCTCCGCGCGTGCTTTCGGACGCCCGTGTTTACGGAACGAAGAAGGAGAAGAACCCTGTTTTTCGGCATGGAACCCTTGATATCCAGAGATTTTTTGTCTAGGTTTCGCTGAGATTCACGAAGTTAGGACGGTTTAAGAGGGAAATACATGTGGTTTACCCAAACCTCATCCCTTTTATGGGACTGAGTTGGCGGAGCCGTGCCGGAAAGAGGGAAGACGAGTTGAAGGATACGGTGACCGCGGTTTCAAGAGCCCGGCAGACACGTTGCGAGGAAAACGCGATGGAGATTATGAAAATACGATGGACGGATGGAATTGCGTCATGCGTTCTGTTGCTGCTGGTATTCACGGGTTGCGAAAAAAACGGCATTGAACCGGGCACGGAGAACAACGTTCCGCTGCATGAAAGTATCACGGCGACCGTTTTTTGGATCGGCGAGGAAGGGAATGAAGACAACGGCTATATTCCGAATATTCAAAGCGCCTGGGATGACAAGTGGATGGAGCGCTACGGCGGCACGGATGATCCCAACGGCAGGAAGGGGTATTTTCCGGCTGGCTTCACTCCCCTGGAGAACCCGTTCTACTTCGCTCTTCCGTATAACGATTTTGACGCTGACGGGAAGAGAAAACCGGCCGCGCTTGAGTTAATCTCCTGGGCCAAAACTACGACCTGGGGATCGAGGGAATCCATGTGCAAGAACAGGTGGATTGAAATTACCAAGGGACGGAGGACCGCATACGCGCAGTGGGAGGATGTTGGACCTTTCGGCGAGGATGACGCGAAGTATGTTTTTGGAGACGCGGCTCCTCAAAACGAAAGAAATGACCGTGCCGGCCTGGATGTCTCGCCCGCCGTCAGGGACTATCTTGGCCTGTCCGGGATCGACAAAGTGAACTTGCGGTTCATCAGCGCGGAAAACGTTCCGTCCGGTCCCTGGAAGGAAATCATGACCGATTCCCAGGTATATTGGGAATAGGACAACCGGCTGGATGCCGCCGATTCCGTGTTTTTACAAGAGCGCTGGAAGAACCTCCGGACCGGTGAACAGGGGCGGTATCAGGTGGACAAGTCACCCGTCCGGAAGTCCGCACGGGTTGCCGTTTTGAGCGGGACTTCCGAAACACGCCGCCTGCCACGCATTCAGGTATCCCTTCGCCACGCGTCTGCTCGAGGGTGGATACGATATTCTGATGGTCCAGGAATTAGTGGGTCATACCGACATCAGGACCACGATTATCTTTACTCTCATGTCCTCGACCGGGGAAGCAAGGGCGTCAAGAGTCCTGTAGACAATTTGTAAAGGATAACACCGGCGTGTTATACAGAAACCATATATACGCCGGTCCCAAGCCGTGCGGGTCGCATAACTACTTGTATTCACGCACGTTATACTGATTTTAGCACCGGAGTGTTATGCCGCGTTTTCGCCATCCAAAGGTGTTATGAAGAAACCATATAAACATTGTTAGGAGCAGAAAAAAAAGAAGAAGAATTTATCACACAAAGGCACAAAGACACAGAGATGAATGAAAATGAAATTTGGAAAATTATAATTGATACTGCTGTTGCAGTACATAAATAATCAATGGAAAAATAAAATAAATCTTTGTGGCTTTGCGGCTCTGTGTGAGATAATAAAAACCTAACAAGGCGCTGCAACGGACCGGCAGTATGCGCGACGATTAGTGATAGT
>JAJRXL010000250.1 GCA_024276335.1 Bacteroidota bacterium | reverse complement strand
TGAACGATTTGTCCCGCGACGAGCCGGGCCACGAGGCGTCAGAGAGAGCGGAGGAAGAACGATTCCGCATCGGCGCCCGCAGGCGCATGATCATAATCGTCGTCGAGATCGTTCTCATTGCCGCCGCCTTGTATTATCGCGGGTACCTGGAAATCGTCCGCCCGGCCGTCGAAGTCAGTGACCTGCGGACGGAAGTGAACATCAAGGCCGGGTTGCGCCGCAACCTTTCCCTCGTGTTGCAGGAATACGGGTTCCATCCGTCCTGGATTTCGCTGGGCTGCGTGTACGGTCCGGACAATGATACCGTGCGCGTCTTGTGGAGTATCCGCACGCCTCCCGGCGTCGCCCTGTTTTCACTCGCCCACGACGTGGATGAAGCCGTGCAGGAATACGGCGCGTTTGCCACGGGCGTGGAGAATCCCCGCACGCACGAGATGACGATTCACATCCGGCGAGGCGTTCGGCTGGTACACTCCATGCATTTCACGTTTGATCCCGCCATCCGGCGCAGGGCGGGCACGATTGCCATCCTCCTCGACGGCCTCGGCGAAGCGTCGCGCTCGGATATCGAGCGTTACCTGGACGACCTGGAGGAAATTGCCTGCCTGATAAAACCGGTGCCGGAGCAGACCGACCTGGCCCGGGAGCTTTTCGTGGGCGGAAAGGAGATCATCCTGCATTTTCAGTTCGCGGAAAGGAGGAAGGGAGGGGCATCCGCCTTCGCCGAGGACATGTCGCCGGGCGTGCTCCGGAACAGGACGGAACGGATATTGAATGATTTCCAGGGCGTCGTCGGGTTTTACGTCACGACGGAAAGCGCCATTGCGCGGGCATCGAGAAAGTTGCGGGCCATGCTGCGCGCGCGCGGTTTCCGGCCGCTCCCCGCCGAATTGTTAATGTACGTCGATCGTTCGGACGAGCAGGATATCATGGCCGCCCGGATGAACGAGATCGCGGAAGCGGCGGTGCAAAACGGCAGAGCCATCGCCGTCGTGGAATTGCGCGAAGACGCGCTCGATTTTATCGACGCCAATATCGAACGCCTGCGAAAACGGGGTTTCCGGTTTCAGGCCATACATAAAATCATGGAACAGTAACGGAGACAGCGTGATCATTCGTGACATCAAGCCCGGCAGCATCGCCGAAGAGGCGGGATTGAAAGCGGGCGACGTCGTGCTGGAAATCAATGGTTTCCGAATGTTCGACGCTCTCGATTACCGGTTTTACGGCGGCGACGATTTCGTCACGTTCCTGGTGAGGCGGGGCGAAGAAACGCTCCTCTTCGAGATCGAGAAGGAACCGGGCGAGGACGTGGGACTGGTGTTCGACGAGGTCAAGCTGGGCAAATGCGGCAACGACTGCGTGTTTTGCTTCGTCGATCAGAATCCGCCGGGACTGCGGGAGCCGCTGTATTTCCGGGACGGCGACTACCGGTTCTCGTTCATGTACGGCAATTTCGTCACGCTGACCAACGTCGGCCCGAAGGCCCTGGACCGGATCATTCGCCTCCGGATGTCGCCGATGTACGTGTCCGTGCACGCGACCGACGTTCCGACGCGCATGAAGCTCATGGGGCTGCGGAAGGACGACCATCTTCTCGACAAGCTGCAAAAGCTGCACGACGGCGGCATCGACATGCACACGCAGGTGGTATTGTGCCCGGGCTGGAACGACGGCGCTGTGCTGGAAAAGACCGTTGACGACTTGTGGCGGTTGCGCGAACACGTCGTCTCCCTTGCCGTGGTGCCGGTGGGGATTACTCGGCATCGACATGGGCTGCTCCCTCTCGAACCGGTGAAGCCCGCCTACGCCCGGGATTTGATCGCCCGCGTCGAGCGGTGGCAGGAAACGCGCTTTCGTCCCGGGACGGGCACGAACTGGATGTATCCTTCGGACGAATTTTACCTGCTGGCGGGGAAGGAACTCCCCGCGGCGGAGTACTACGACGGTTTTCCGCAAGTAGAGAACGGTGTCGGTCTCTCGCGGCAATTCCTCGACGCGTTCATGGACGAGGAAGCGGACTTCCCGGACGCGCTTCCTTCGCCGCGCAAGCTCGTTCTCTCCACAGGCACACTTGCCTTTTCGTTCATGAAGGAAATCGTGGCCGAACGCCTGTCCGCGATCCGTAACCTTGACGTGGCGCTGATCCCGGTTGAAAACAAGCTTTTCGGCAAGACCGTCACCGTTTCGGGGCTGCTGTCCGGGACGTGCTTCGCGGAAGGCTTGTGGCGCCGCGCGGCGGGAGACCTGTTGCTCTTACCGCCCGATTGTGTCAACACGGACGGTGTCTTCCTGGATGATCGCGACCCGGACTGGCTTTCGCGCCTGCTCGACGTCCGCGCGATGGTATTCACG
>JAJRXL010000249.1 GCA_024276335.1 Bacteroidota bacterium | reverse complement strand
CGGGGGCGCTTCAAGGTGCCGGAACGCGCGAGGGTGCGTAGAAAAGAACTATGGACGCGTGAATAGGTCCAATTGAAATAAGAAAGGTCGCCGATCGGGCGACCTTTCCGCTGAAGGAGACGCGCTTTTCAACGCAGGTAGATCATTCGGATGACTTTGCTGTTACCACCTGATTGCAGGATCGCGAAGTACACGCCGGACGGAATATCGTTTGGCCGGAACGTTACGGTATGCGAACCCTGGTCCAGGCGGCCGTCGATGAGCGTTTCGACGATACGACCCAGGTGATCGCGAACCTGGAGAAGCACCTGCTGCCGGCCTTCGGGAACGCTGAAGCGGATGCTTGTGGTGTTCGTTTCCGAGGCCGAGCCCGGCCCGAAGGGGTTCGGGTAGTTGGACGCGAGCGCGAACGATTCCGGTCCGCCGTTTCGCGTGATCCCGGTAGGACGCTGACCGACCCGGTACCACACGGGGAAGACACCGCCGACGATGTACACGCCGGCGTTCCCGGTCGGTGTTATGGCGTCGTTGCCCACCTCGGCGTTGATAATAACGTCTTTTCCGGCATACTGGCCGAGCAGTGGAAAATCACCGAAAGAGATGACCTTGTCATCACTGCGGTAACTGGGATACCCGATCGATGGATACGTAATCTCGGATACTTCGACCACGTTGCCGGTACGAGCGTCCATCGCGTAAACGCCGGCATACTGGTCTGATTCGATCTGGAGATCAAAGCAGAAAACGGTGGTGTGGTTCCGCGCGAAGAAAGGATTCCCGATGCTCATGGCGGGGTTGGACGGAAAAATCCGTTCGACGAGACCGGAGCCGAAGTCGTTTTTCTGCGTGTCCCACGCGCGAAGGATGTTCATTTCCCAGAAGCCGTACTTCGCGCCGCCATAATCGACTTCGTTATAACAATCGAAGAGAAGAACGCTGTTGTCGAAGTTGAAATCAAGCGCGTCCGCGAGGACGACTGTGTTGGGTACAGGGGTGCCCGAATAACTGGGCGTATAAAGTTCGAATTTCTTGCCGCGCGGTGTCGAGCCCGAGACGTCGAACACGTAAATCGAGCGGTCCTTGTTGACGGTGGTGGCGGCGATGAGGTTTTTATCGCGCGATAGTGCGATGTTGTTCCAGATTCCGGAATTGTCCAGTATCATTTCGCCGGGTTGTTGCGGGTCGAGGCTGATGAGGCGGATGTTTTTCTGTCCATCGACGAAGAGAGCGAACGTGCCGTCGTCCGAAACGCTGGGTTGCGTGCGAACCGAGGTTTGGGTGAGAGGCCGAAAGTCGCTCTGGCTCGAAGCAGGCGGCTTGACCGCGTAAAGGTAATACGGATCGTTCGGATCAGAGCTCGTGGCAAGCATGAAGTCCGGGCCGCTGACTTCGGGGAGGTTCCCGCCGCCGTCCGTGGGGCTCCCGTCGGTGATCCCCACCTGGTCGCAGGCAGTTGCGCACGCGTTGGCCTCGGTGGAGCCCTTGCCGTACAATTCTTCCGCGCAGCGGATGAGCGCCAGGCGGAAATCGATAAACTGGGATTGGCGCGTCAGCTTGGTTGTCAGGGCGCAGTACACGATGCGTTCGGTCTTGTCGCGGCCGATGGCCTGGGCGAGAAGGTACGCGCAGTGATTGGGAATACCGGAGTTGATGTGGACGCCGCCGTTGTCGTAGTTGATGTCGAGCTTCATGAACTCGTTCATGTGCGCAGGCTGCCAGGCCGGGTGGTTCTTGTCGGCAGCGCCATTGTGAGGATCGGCCATGTCGCGGAGCGCGCCGGAGGGAAACTCTGAAACCGGCACGATGCCTTCGCCCAATTGCCAATCGTCCCTGTCCACCATTGCCCCGAAGATGTCGGATATTGATTCGTTCAGCGCGCCGGACTGGAAGACGTATTCAAGGCCCGCGGTGAAGCCGGTCACGCCGTGCGTCATTTCGTGCGCCCCGATGTCCAGGCCACCCGCCAGCGGCTTCCAGGT
>JAJRXL010000248.1 GCA_024276335.1 Bacteroidota bacterium | reverse complement strand
TGGAAGTACGACTGCTCCGATTGGAGATTCCAGTTTGCGAACACGGAAGCATAGCGACCGGCCGCGTTGGAGGTGGGAATGAACCTGAACCGGCGCTCGGAACTGACGGTGTCCACGAGGCAGCGCAGGTAGTTGTTGCTGTTGCGCTCCCGGACGGCCGCGGAAAGGTTTTCGAGGACGATTCCCGGGGAGACGGGGGGCTGGAACGTATCGCTGGCCGCGATCGGCTCTTCCGGGTTGCGCGTGGAGAAAATCCCGCAGCCCTGCGCGGCGAGCAGGATGCAAAGGGTCCAGGTCAGGAACAACGGCTTCATTTTCTTCCGAAAAGAATACAGCGGGGTGAGAAGTCCTGTAACGGGTTGCCGTCATAGTCGCCGAACTCGCGCTGCACCGTGAAACCGACGCGGGCCAGGAGCGCGCGTAACTCCGCCGGCTCATACAGCCGCACGGATTCCGTGAACGTCCGGGCTTCGCCGTCACCGCCGATGGTGATGCGCTTGACGACGCGGTTGCCGCGGATTTCCCGTTCCTGGACGACCACCCGCCCCTCGACTCGCCGCTCGTCCCGAGGCACGAGGGAGTCCTTCACGGCGGCGGCGTTGAAGAAATCCAGCACAAACCACCCGCCGGGCTTGAGAGCCCGGTACGACGCGCGCAGCGTTTTCTCGTCTTCTTCTTCCGAGGGAAAATACCCGAAGCTGGTGAACAGGTTGAGAACGGCGTTGAACTCCCCACGCCAGGCCAAGTCGCGCATGTCCGCGCGCAGAAATTCCACTTACAGTTCAGCGCGGGAGGCCGCTTCGCGCGCCTTGTCGAGGAGACCGGAAGAGAGGTCCACCCCGGTAACATGGTAACCCCGGCGTGCCAGGGCCAGGGCGTGGCGGCCGTTTCCACAGGCCAGGTCGAGGAAGCTCCAGCCGGGTTGCGCGTTAACGGCGCGCAGAATGAGGTCGATGGCGCGCTCCGCTTCCTGCTCGTCGCGGTGACTGTAAATCAGCAGGTAGTCTTCGTGTGCGAACCAGCGCTCGTACCACATGGCTACACCGGTATCCTGCCTTCGAGGGCGCGCACAAGCGTGGCGTCGTCGGCGAACTCCAGGTCGGCCCCGACGGGAATGCCGCGGGCGATGCGGGTGACACGGACGCCCAACGGTTTGAGAAGCCGGGACAGGTAGTGGGTCGTGGCTTCGCCTTCCACTGTCGGGTTCAACGCGAGAATGACCTCGTCCATTCCCTTCTCCACGCGCTCGATCAACTCCCGCACACGGAGGTCTTCCGGCCCGATCCCATCGAGCGGAGCGAGCGTGCCTCCAAGCACGTGGTACACGCCCTTGTAGTCGTTGGTGCGTTCGATGGCGAAGACGTCGTTGGGTTCCTCCACGACGCACACCAGGCCGTGGTTGCGGCGCGACGAGGAGCAGATGGCGCAGGGATCGGTCTCGGTGATGTTGAAGCAGGTGGAGCACGATCGGACCCGCTCCAGGACGTTTTGCAGGGCGGTGATGAGCTCTTCCACTTCGCTGCGGGGCTGCCGCAGGGTAAAGAGCGCCATGCGCTGGGCCGTCTTCCTCCCGATGCCGGGCAGACGGGAAAAAGCGGTGATCAGGGATTCGAGTGCGGGACTGGTGGAAAGCATGAAGCGTCTACAGCCCGAGGTTGAGGCCGGGGATGTCGGGTAGCATACCGCCGGTGGCCTTGCCCATTTCCTCCTTGGCCATTTTCTTCGCCTCTGCCATCGCCTTGTTCACCCCGGCCACGATGAGGTCTTCCAGCATTTCCACGTCGTCGGGATTGACCATGTCCTTCTCGATGGAAAGCTTCACAATCTCCTGGTTCCCGTTGACCGTGACGGTGACCATGCCGCCGCCCACCTCGGTCGTGATCTGCTTATCGGCCAGCTCCTTCTGCAGGGTCTCCATTTTCGCCTGCATCTCCTGGACTTTCTGCATGACGGTCTGTAAATCGAAATTCATGATGTGCTCTCTTTTCTGGTGCGAATAGTATCACTGAAAAAATAACCTGACCGGCCTGCAAATGCAATGAAATTCGCAGGCGGCCCGGTGACGTTGTTTTGCCTCGCACAAAGCCGAAGCGCCGCCATAATTGTACCGACGGGAGCTCGAGCGTACGAGCGCGTTGAGGCGGGTGTCCGGCTCCACCCTGCCCGGGATTTGCGGCTCCTGGTTAAGACCTCGTCTCATGTCACCTGAAACTGTCATTCCGGACTTGATCCGGAATCCAGTAATCAAGGTATGGATTCCCGCTTGCGCCGCGTAGCGGTTCCTCTCGGAACGGGAATGACAGAAGGGACAAAACCGGCAAATTGAAAACAGCGCGTTAGTGGAACATCGACCCCGTATTTTCGTCTATATTTTGGTTTGATGACTGTTTACAACTCATGAACCAACTTCGATTAATCCAGAGCACTGCGCCACAACTTGATCAACTGAGCGACGAGAATCTCATCCGCCTGTTCCAAGCCGGGGACGAATCGGTGTTCCGCATCCTGGTGTACCGCTACCAGGAGCGCATACGGAACCTGCTGTTTTCGATGTTCAACGATGCCGACGTCGTGGACGACCTGGCGCAGGAGATATTCATCAAGACCTACCACGCCTTGTCCGGGTTCGAATTCCGCTCGTCGTTCTACACGTGGCTGTACCGCATCGCCGTGAACCACAGTCGCGACGAGATGCGCAGGCGCAAGGTGCGGCGGTTTTTCTCGCTCCAGGGGATGATGGAATCCGGTTCGCGGGAGTTGTACACGAGGCTGCGTGTTCTGCCCTGCACCGGCGACCTCGAGCAGATCATCAACATCGGCCTGCAGGCGATTCCCGACAAGTACCGGGTACCCATCGTGCTGAAGGACATCGAGGGGTTCTCCTACAAGGAAATGGCGGAGATCATGAAGTGTGAGATCGGAACGGTGAAGTCCCGCCTGGCGCGGGCCCGTTCCATGCTACAGAAAATCCTGGAACCAATGTTGCAAGAGGAGTGAAGATGCGCGAGGCGGACGAACGGCTGAACATCAGGATAAATGCCTACCTCGACGGGGAGATGAGCGAAGAAGAGCGGCAAGACTTCGAACGGTTCCTGGCAATCAATCCGGGCGTGAACACGTTTGTGCATCGCTTGCGGAACCAAAAGAAGCTACTGGAAAAGAAAGAAACCCTGCCGGAGAATCCCTGGTTCTGGACGCGGCTTTCCATCGCCCTGCCTCGCGAACCGAGCCGCGGTCGGGGATGGTTTCCGCGGTTTGCGGTCGCCCTCGTCTTCACCGCCACCGCACTGGCCGTTGCCGTTACGGGATACCTTTCGCTCGACACGCCGTTCGTTTCGGCACCGTCGAGGAACGCCGGCGGAGTCGCGCCGGAAGGCATCGTTCCAGTCTTTTCCTCTCTTAACACGGACGACGTGCTGCGGTTCGCCCTTTCAGGGGTTGTGCCCCTGGGAAAGGAATCAAGCGCTATCCTGACCGTGGAGCAGGAGGGCGGTGAGAAGTATCACCTCAACCTGATACGCTCCCGAAAGCGCAAGCCCGCAGCCGCGGTCACCGCCGAACAGTTCTACCGGGAAATCAATGCGACGCCCGCGCAACACCGGCGCATCGATTCCCTTCTCGAGGAAGCACGGAAACAGCTCGAATCCTCCATCTTCCTGGCGGAAAACAACACGCTTGCCATCCGTCCACGACTGGTGGGACTGAACCGTGAAGTTGTGGCGGACATAAGCCGGAGCCTTCAGCCCGCGCAGGCACGGCGTTTCAACCGGCTCCTGCGGAGACTGAATCCTTCGCAGGGTCTCTTCGTGTCCGTGGGGCAATATCAACAGGAGGAACGCGCGGCGCCTCCCTCGTGGGAGAGTGAGCCGGAGGACCATTTCCTCGTCATCACCCCGGCAATGCGGGGAGTGCGGCGTTTGCGCATTGTACCCTCGCGGCTCAACAGCCGGACACGGATCGCGCCTGCGGAGGTGGTCGAACGGCGCCTGCGGCTGTTGTTCGAAGGGAGGGAAAACGATAACCTCCCCGGCGCCGGGAAAACGAGGACTCGCCCCAACACCGAGGCGTTTTCCGTCTCGGTCTCGAGCGACGATGGAACGCTGCGCATCAGTATAGAGCGCGGAGGCGATGGAACCACTCGGATTCGTCGCAACCAACCGGTGAATTCGCGCTCGCCGCGCACCAAAGCATCGAGGGGAACCGTTCTCGAGAGGCCGGATCGTTCGACCCGGGACATGGAGGACATGTTCCTGAAATTCCGGGCGGAAAAGGAATCGCTCCTCCGGCGCCTGGAACGGCAACAACGCTACCTCGATTCGCTCCTCGAATCCCTCCCGGACAGCCGCCGTCCGCACTGGCGTTTCTTTTTCAAGATCGACAGTGTGGGCTTCACCACCCCCCGCTTTCGCCGCGACCGGCAGGTCCCGGATACCACCCGTTTCACGATCCCGTCCCCACCTTCTCCGGCTCAAGGCATCGACATCTGATCGGTTCCCGGTCGCTCCCTTTTTTCCCCGATTCCCCTGTTCTCTTTTCCCTTTCAAATCTGTACATTACTGTACGCAATCACCTGAAGAACAACCAGGAATCTTCATGAAAATCGAAGCATCGTTTCTATTTCTGTTTTTCGCCGGTTCCATTGCAACGGCCCAGCCGGTCAACGTAAAGATCAATACGCTTTCCAACCGGCCGGAGGAAGTCGCCATTGCCATCGATCCCACCAACCCGGACAACATGGTGGCGGGCGCGAACCTGCGCAACGTGTACCGCTCCACCGACGGGGGAAAGACGTGGAAGGAAGCTCGTCTCCCGCGCGGAACCTACGGCGACCCGTCACTCGTTTTCGACCCCGCCGGGAACGTGTTCTACGCTCACCTGCTCAATACCTGGGAGGCTATTGGCGTGCGGCGCTCCTCCGACAAGGGCGCCACATGGGAGCCCCTCGTGCGCGTGCGGGGAGAGAGTTCCGATTCCGCCCGCCCGGGAAGCCTGTTCAAGACCAGCCTCCAGGACAAGGAATGGATTGCCGCCGACCTGTCCGACGGGCCCGGCCGGGGCAACATCTACATGGCGTGGACGAACTTCACCAAGTACGGCTCGCGCTCGCCCCTCGACAGCTCTTCCATCATGTTCGCGCGCTCCACCGACGGCGGGGTCACGTTCGAACCCTACGTTCGTGTGAGCGACCGGGCTGGCAACGCGGTCGATTCCGACAGCACGATGGAAGGCGCGGTCCCCGCGGCAGGTCCCGGCGGCGAGGTGCACCTGGCGTGGGCGGGTCCCGAAGGGATTTACTTTGACAAGTCCACCGACGGCGGGGTCACATTCGGCGAGGACCGGGTTATCTCCGACATGCCGGGCGGCTGGGACATCGAGGTGAGCGGCATCTACCGGGCCAACGGTATGCCCGTGACCACCTGCGACGTGTCGCGCTCACCATACCGGGGCACGGTGTACGTGAACTGGGTGGACGACAAGCTTGGCGACTACGACGTGTGGCTCATCCGCTCCACGGACGGGGGCGCCACCTGGAGCGGGCGCGTGCGTGTCAACGACGACGAGCCGGGGAACGGGCGCGACCAGTTCTTCACCTGGATGGCGGTGGATCCGGTGACGGGCGAGATCGCGATCGTGTTTTACGACCGTCGGCATTACGCCTCCGATTCCACCGACGTGTACCTGGCCCGTTCGACAGACGGCGGGGTGACGTTCCGCAACGAGCGCATTAGCACTGCGGCGTTCCTACCCTCCGCGTTTGTATTCATCGGCGATTACATCAACGTGGCCTCGTACGGCGGCAGGATTCGCCCCGTCTGGACCAGGATGGACGACGGGGAGCTGAGTATCTACACCGCCCTCATCGACCCTACCCCCAGCGCAATAGAACCGAGGACAAAGCCTGAAAAAATCTGGTTGGGGCAGAACTACCCGAACCCGTTCGGAGAACTTTCCGCCTCGGGAACGGACGTGACAAACATCTCGTTCACCCTTTCCGGCGATGCCGAGGTCACGCTGAAGATATTCAACGTGCTGGGCAAGGAAGTGACGAAGATCGAGGAAGGACGCCTCGACGCCGGAACGTACCACCGGCTGTTCAGGGCCGGGAACCTTCCCGGGGGCGTGTACTACTACCGCCTGGAGATGGACGAAATCACGATGACAAGGAAGATGCTGCTGGTGAGGTAAGTGCGAGGAATTGGAGGATTGGACAACAGACCACGGCAACCGACGACAAAGAAGAACGTTTGAACGTTCCAGCGTTGGAACGTTCAACTTGCTCTCAAGCAGGGCCAAATTCCAAATCTCAAATTTCATATTTCATATTCTAGAACCAGCAAGGGAAAAGTGTCAGATTCGATACCGATTTCGATTTCGACAACAAGCGATAAAAACAGAAAATCTCCCCTTCCCCTTGTCTCCCAGTCCCCTTGTCTCCCAGTCTCCTTGTCCCCTTGTCTCCCAGTCTCCTCGTCCCCTTGTC
Source organism: Bacteroidota bacterium (assembly GCA_024276335.1). Lineage (GTDB taxonomy): Bacteria > Bacteroidota > Ignavibacteria > SZUA-365 > JAADGX01 > JAADGX01. Next base: position 4,053 of record JAJRXL010000248.1, on the reverse strand, counting down.
TCCCAGTCTCCTCGTCCCCTTGTCTCTTTATCCGCTCTTCCCCTTGTCCCAAATCACCCGTCTTCAACAGGGGAGATTCGTCGTCGGCTCAAAGAACGGAGTAAACCCAAAAAGCGAGGCCAGGAGACGCCTCCTACGTGCCAGATTGGCGAATCGGATGACAATCCTCGGGTGAGCGACTCCAGGATCCCTGCGCTGCGAAACCCCGATGGTTGTGAAAGGCTTTTTTAAATTACTGATTGCTTCGGTGCGGCCCAGTTCCGTATTTGGTCTTCTCCGGTAGCCAGGGTGTGATAGCCCTGGAGATTGCGGCAGTGATGACCGAATCCTGGGAGAAAGACCAGTCCAATGCTTTGTATGTCACCGTCGGATCGTTCGAGGTATGGAAAAAGAGTATGGACGTTATAACACTTTCCCGAAATATCATTCCTGACTCAGTGTTCTCCGACAATGGTGTGCGCGTTTTTACAACGGACCTGATCCGTTTTACAATCCAAACTGTTACCAACAGGTTGTCTTTCCGGAGTACGTCTTCTATTGTTTCCGTGTTACGACAAGCAGTCGAGATGATATGCAGCACATCACTCCGTGGTGAATTCTATGTCCTTCCCTTCCGCACGGGCCTGCCGAACCATTTCCTGATATTCTTCGGGCAGAGTGGTCAGAGGAACGATAAAACCATCGACCATAACCATATCGTTCAAGGGATTCGTAGACAACATATGCTGCGTTGATAATTCCGGATGGTAATAGTAAATATCCAACATATCTTTTATCTGGCGAGATTTATTCGTTACGGTGGACTTGTTTGCGCCAAAGTATTCACTTATTCTTCCCATGTCAATGTAAGGTTCAAAAGATTTGTCAAACAGGAAATTTATTGATCCGATGACATGTATAATTGACGCAGCCCATATTTCATTTTTCCCTCTTTTAAAAGGCACATCCTTTTTCCTGCCCATTTTCCGCAGGAGTTTTTTGCAAAGCTGCAGATACTCGTCATTTAAACACTCCGAGCAAAAGCCCTCAATCAGCTTTGCTATCTCCCTTTCTTTGACGTTAATTTCTTCCCTTGTCATATATACATTCCTCCGTTGATATAAACACGAGTTTATATATTTGATCAGATTCCATCTGACCTCTTATTGTGGATGAGATGACATTTAGTTTACGCCGAAGCTACTTCAATAATTCATCGGCCAGCGGTTTAACACTTCCTTTCCACTCAGGACTTTTCAATTTAAATAGTAATTTATCAATTGGAAAATCCTTCGGAAGTTTGCCTGCTTTTTTCAAATCGTAAAAAACATGATGTGCCCCTGCTAAAATAAAAATGGAATCCGATTTTTCAATCAGCGCATTAAGAAGCGGCCGTATGGATTGAGCTCCCAGCTTGATGAGTCCTTCCGCGGCTATCCAACGGATGTCGCTTTCATCATCCTCCAAAGCTTCGATAAATAATGGAATAGAAGCAGGGTCACCAATTTCTTCCATCGTTTTTAAAGCCTCCCAGCGGTATATGTGCTTGGGGTGATTAACCAAATCTTTTAAATACTTGATGACGTTTTTACCCTTTGCTACAAGTTTTTTGCGCGCTTTTTTTCGTTCCATACCGTTCTCGCAGCAAAGCGTCTCGAGTATTATTTTCACTTCAACGTCTTCAGGATTCCTGCCGGATTTGCTCATTTTTCTTTTCCCATGTAATTAGTATGATGGAGAATTTATATTTCTTTGCGATCAAACAATTTATACATACGAACCTTCAGAAAGTCCGATATTATAAATGCGATGATCGCGTAGCCCCAAACAATCAGTGCCAAATCCCATGAGATCGGGGTGATGAACCAGCCGTAAACAGCGACAATAGTCGCCAATATTTTTGTCAATACCGCGGACCAAAACATAATAGCGCTTGGTTTAATCGACCAGAAGGGTCCGCGTGTTCTTGTCAAGAATATTGTTAAATGACCGGCTACCGCCAGCTTCAGAAATATAAATGTTTGAACTGTCTCCTTGGAAAGCATGAGCACTTCTTGTCCAATATAGAATATTCCAAAAGAACTAATTAATCCAATAAAGCCCAGGAACGTAGACATGCTCAAAACCATACGCATATCCCATTTCTCCGGCCCTTTGGAATACCGGACATTGTCGTAGGCAATCGCCATTATCGGGGCATCGTTGAACAGGGCCAACAGGACGATCATAATTGCCGTAACGGGGTAAAAATCGAATATCAGTATCGCAAGCGTAATAAAAAACAGGACACGAATCGTTTCAGCTATCCTGTAGATAGCGTAACTGTTCATACGCTGGAAGATGATCCTGCTTTCTTTAATCGCGTCGATGATTACTGAAAGACCGGGCGAGGTGAGCACAATATCCGCCGCGGATTTTGCCGCGTCTGTTGCACCGGCAACGGCTATTCCCACGTTTGCTTTCTTTAACGCCGGGGAGTCATTAACGCCGTCTCCCGTCATCCCGACAATATGTTTATTTTTCTGAAGCAATTCGACGATACGGTATTTATGCTCCGGAAATACTTGCGCAAAGCCGCCTGCTTTTTCGATAGTGCGCAATGCTTCTTTTTCCGGTTTATCCAAAAATGCCGAGACTTCTAAAATATTACTGCTCAAATTCACTTTTTCCGCTATCTGCTTTCCTATTGCAGTATGATCCCCCGTTACCATCTTGACCGTCACACCCATGTTTTGCGCTGTTTTGATGGTTTCCGCGGAATCCTCCCGGGGCGGATCGAACAAAGGGATGAGTCCTACATAATGCCAGTTTCCTTTTTCATCCGTTTTTGCAGTACCAAGAGTTCTGTATCCCTTCACTGCGTATTCTTCAATTTGTTTGTTTATCTGGCTTGATATTTTTTCCTTATTCTTTCCCGTAATGAGCGAAATGAGGACTTGTGGTGCGCCTTTTGTGACCTTGTACGTTTTCCCCTCCGGGTTTTCAACAGTCGCTTCTGTTCTTTTTATAACCGGGTCAAAGGGTTTAAAATTTCTTATTTTATATGCACGCAATTTATCGACCACGTTTTTAAACGTTTTTGCTTTATTTACAATGGCGGTATCAATGGGGTCCTTATCCTCCTCTCTCGATGCAAGCGAAGCATACAACAGCACCTCATCACGTGTAAAGCCTTCAAATGGCACGACTTCCGCCAATGTCAATTCGTTTTTTGTTATTGTACCCGTTTTATCAGAACATAGTATATCCATCCCCGCCATTTCTTCTATTGCCACCAATTTGCTGACAATTGCCTTCTTTTTTGCCAAGACCGATGCCCCAACGGCCATCGTCACGGAGAGAACCGCGGGGAGTGCAACCGGAATTGCGGCTATTGTCAGGACTAATGCAAATTGAAGCGTTTCCAGGAAACTTTCGTGCCTGAAAAAGGATGCTATAAATATTATCGCGATCATAAAAGCGGCAAGAACGATAAGATAATTACCGATTTTAATCACTGCTTTCTGAAAATGGCTGACTGTCCTTGCCTCCTCTACCAGTTTCGCCGTCCTGCCGAAGAACGTGTTCATACCGGTCGCAACAACCAGTCCGTTCATCTCGCCCTGGCGAATTATCGATCCCGAATACACGACATCTTCCGATCGTTTTTCGACGGGAAGAGACTCGCCCGTTAACGAAGATTCGTCTACGCTGAGGTAATCGCCCGCAAACAGCTTTAAATCCGCCGGAACAATGTCGCCTAACCGCACGCGTACGACGTCCCCGGGAACAAGCTCTTTCGCTGATATTCCCAGCCATTTCCCGTCCCGCAACACCCGCGCTTTTAACGCTAATTTCTTCTTCAGTAAATTAATCGCATCATCCGCCTTGTATTCCTGCCAAAAGCCAACTACGGCGTTCAAAAGAAGCAATGCAAAAATAACCCAGAAATCCTCCCAATGATTAATAACCGCCGACAATATGGCCGCTACCTCAATCATCCACGGTATAGGTCCCCAGAAATAACTCAGGAACTTGAGAATTGGGTTGACTTTTTTCTCCGAAATATCGTTGAATCCGTATTTTTCGATGCGT
>JAJRXL010000247.1 GCA_024276335.1 Bacteroidota bacterium | reverse complement strand
CGGCGAGGGGCTGAAATATTCTTGTACCGATAGAAGGGTTTGATAAGGTCCTTCAGGAAAGGGATTTTCAGAAAATCCAAGTCGGTTTCTTTTCCCTCAAGATAAAACCCTGACAGATCAGTAGCACTGAGCGAAGTTTCCGCCCGCAACGTACTCCCACTTCGCAGTTCGACTTCGCAGTTCGACTCCGCAGTTCGACTCCGCTCACTGCTACGGCATTATGTAGCCCTGGGCGAAGTCGCTCCTACGTGGCTTCCTTTCCCGAAGGAACCACTCTTTGGCGGGAAAAAGTTTCTTGTTCAAGAACAGTAAACCCCTACCTTGCTTCCTCCCCGCTTTTCTTGTGTCGCTCGATCGTTCCTTCCACCAGGTACATGACGTCTTCCGCGATGTTAGTCGTATGGTCGGCCACGCGCTCCAGGTAGCGGGAGACTCCCAGGAGCTGGATCCAGTCCACGATACGGGAAGGATTGGACTCGATCCCGTGCTGGACGAGCCGGTACATGCTTTCGTGCAGCTCGTCGACCTCGTCGTCGGCGTCGCACACGCGGCGGGCCAGTTCCGTGTCCATTTCCACGAGGGCGTCCAGGCTGTTCTGCAGCATCACCTGGACAAGCTCCGCCATGCGGGGAATGGCCTCGGGCACGGCGACAGGAGCCTGCGTGGCCAGGAACTCCGCCCGTCCCGCGATGTTGGAAGCAAGGTCCCCGATGCGCTCCAGGTCGTTGTTGATCTTCAGCACCGAGATGATGAAGCGCAGGTCGATGGCCACCGGCTGGTGCAGGGCCAGGATTTTCAGGCAGTCCTCCTCCAGTTCCACTTCCATCTGGTCGATGACCGCATCGTTGTCGATCACCTGCCGTGCCATTTCGGAATCGCGTTGCGAAAACGCGCGCACGCTCTTGCGAAGACTTTCCTCCACCATCGTTCCCAGTGCGAGGATGGATTTCTTGAGTTTCTCGATTTCGCGTTGCAAGTGCTGTGTCATGGGTTCCCTTCCTTTTTAACCGAACCGGCCGGTGATGTAGTCTTCCGTCTGCCGGTTTTTCGGCTTGGTAAAGATAACTTCGGTGGCGTCGAATTCCACCAGGCGTCCCTCGTAGAAAAAGCCGGTGAAGTCGGAAACGCGCGCTGCCTGCTGCATGTTGTGCGTTACGATGACGATGGTATAGTTTCGCCGCAACTCCCCGATGAGGTTCTCCACCCGCGCGGTGGACTTGGGGTCCAGCGCCGATGCCGGCTCGTCCATGAGCAGGATGTCCGGTTCCACGGCCAGGGCGCGGGCGATGCATAAGCGCTGCTGTTGCCCTCCCGAGAGTTGCATAGCGTTTAGATCCAGTCGGTCCTTGACCTCTTCCCACAAGGCGGCATCACGGAGGCTCCGCTCCACGATCTCGTCGAGTTCCGCTTTTCCGCGCACGCCGTGAATCTTCGGGCCGTAAACGACGTTGTCGTAGATGGATTTCGGAAAGGGATTCGATTTCTGGAACACCATGCCCACCTTCTTGCGCAGCGCCACCACGTCGATGCCGTTGTTGTAGATGTCCATGTTTTCGATCAAGACCCTGCCCGTGTGCCACGTCCCATCGATGATGTCGTTCATACGGTTGAACATGCGCAGGAAGGTGGATTTTCCGCAGCCGGAGGGACCGATCAAGGCCGTCACCTGTTTCTCCGCGATCTCCATGGAGACGTTGAACAGGGCCTGGGTCTGTCCGTAGTAGAAATCCAGGCTTTCCACCTTGATTTTCGTTTGAGTTTTCATTACCACTGTACTTTTTTCCTGAAGTGATTTCGCAGAACGATGGCCGCGAGGTTGAAGATGAGCACGAGCAGCAGCAGCACCAGGGCCGTACCGTATTGCAGGGGCAGGACTTTTTCCGCTTCCGGGAGTTGCGTGGCGAGCACGTAGAGGTGATAGGGCAGCGCCATCACCTGGTCGAAGACCGAACTTGGAAGCCGGGGCAGGTAGAACGCCGCCACGGTGAACAGGATGGGGGCGGTTTCCCCCGCCGCACGTCCGACACCGAGGATGGAACCGGTAAACATGCCCGGCAGGGCGTAGGGCAGCACGTTCCGGTAAATGGTCTGCCACCGCGTGGCTCCCAGGGCAAGGCTTCCTTCCCGCAGCGACTGCGGAACGGCGCGCAAGGCCTCTTCGCTGGAAACGATGATCGTGGGCAGGATCATGAAGGCCAATGTCAGGCTGCCGGAAAGAATGGAGGCGCCGAACCCGAAGAAGATCACGAAGAGTCCCAAGCCGAAGAGGCCGAACACGATGGAGGGCACGCCGGCCAGGGTGATGATGGCCAGCCGGATGATGCGGGTGAACCGACCCTGGCTCGCGTACTCGCTCAGGTACACGGCGCTGGCCATGCCCAGGGGCATGGCCACGACGATCGCCCCGGCCACCAGGTACGCCGTGCCCACGATGGCGGGCAGGATCCCGCCTTCCGAGCCGCTCTTGCGGGGAAAAGTGCTGATGAAATCCCAGTTCACGGCGGGAAGGCCCTTCACCACGATGTCGAGCACGATGTAGCCGATGACGACGACGATGGAATAGCTTACCGCGCGGATCAACCCGGCCGCGAGTAATTCCCACGCCTTGTTTCTTGCCGCCCGGGATTTTGTCTTGGATTTCATCCCTGCATCTGGTACTTCTTTAAAGCTTTACGGGCGACGACGTTCAGCCCGAACGTGATGACCAGCAACACAAGTCCCACCCAGAACAAGGCCTGGTAATGGTGGCTTCCGAACGCCACCTCGCCCATCTCGGCGGCAATAGTCGCCGTCATGGTGCGCACCGATTCAAAGGGATCGAACGATATCCTGGCCGCGTTTCCCGTCACCATCAGCACCACCATCGTCTCGCCGATGACGCGCCCCATCCCCAGCATGATGGCGGCGATGATCCCGGGCAGGGCCGCGGGAACCACGACTTTCCAGATCGTCTGCATCCTGCCCGCCCCAAGGGCCAGCGAGGCTTCCTTGTACGACCGGGGCACGCTGCGGATGGCGTCCTCGGAGATGGAAATGACGGTGGGAATGGCCATCAGGGCCAGGAGAATCGCGCCCGTAAGCGCCGTCAATCCTGTCTGCAGGCCGAACGCTTCCTTTATAATCGGGCTCAGCACGACCAGCCCGAAAAACCCGATCACCACTGAGGGAATGCCCGCGAGTATTTCCACGAACGGTTTCAGGACCGTGCGCTCCAGGTTCGAAGCCATCTCCGCGATGTAGATGGCGCCCAGCACGCCGAACGGAATCATGATCACGGTGGCCAGGACGGTTACCACCACCGACCCGGTGAACAGCGGGATGAGGCCGAAGATTTCCTCCGAGTACGAAACCGGCACCCACCGGGTCCTCAGCAACTCCATGAGCCCCGGGTCCCAGATGAACGGAAATGCTTCCTTGCCCAGGAACAGGAAGATGAGCAGGACGACGATACAACTGGTGGACGCCGCGCCCAGCAACACATAGAAAATGATCTTTTCGCGAAACGATTTCATATCGAATAACCGTAGAAACGACCCGGAGGGCCGTCTCCGCAACATTGCCTTTTGAAACCCGCCACCTTATTTGACGGGCACGTACCCGGTTTCGAGGACGATTTTTTGCCCTTCATCGGAAAGACAAAAGTCGATAAAATCCTTCGTAACTCCCGTCGGTTCACCGTCGGTGTAGAACTGCAAAGGCCGCGCGATGGCGTAATGACCGGATCTCACGGATTCGACGGAGGGCGTTACGGCCGGCGATTCCTCGTTTTCCTTCACCGCCAGCACTTTCACCTTGTTCACGGCTTCCATCGCGTAACCCAGGCCCACGTAGCCGATCGACCACTTGTCCTGGGACACGGTCTGGACGATGGCCGAATTCGAGGGCAGCAGCATGGCGTCCCGCGTATAGTCTTTCTTATTCATCACCCGCTTCTGGAAAAAGACGTACGTGCCGGAGCTCGACTCGCGGGACAGGATCCCGACCGGTTCATCCGGCCCGCCCACCTGCTTCCAGCTCGTGTACGCGCCGATGTACATCTTGCCGATCTGCTCGATAGTGAGCGAGTCGGTGGGGTTTTCAGGATTCACCACCACCGCGATGCCATCACGCGCCATGATGATCTCTTGGAGGTGTTCACCCTTTTCCTCGGCGGTCTGGAGCTCCTTGTCCTTGATCTTGCGGGAGGCCATGCAGATATCCGTTGTACCGTTGAGCAGGGCCGCGATGCCGGTGCCCGAACCGCCGCCGGTGACGGAAATATCCACGTCGGGATGCTTGTTCATGTACGCTTCCGCCCAGTTGCTGACGAGATGCACCATCGTGTCGGATCCCTTGATGGTGATGTACTTCGATTCTTCGCCGTTGCTTCCTTTCTTCGAACACCCGGCGAGCAGGCCCATGGTCAACACGACCGCGCCGAGCATCAGGAATAATTTGTTCACGGTTCTCTCCTTTTGTTCATATTGATTGGTTCAATCCCCGGCCACCGCCGTAGGAACCTCCGCTCACACTTCGACTTCGCCGTTGGCGTGTTTCAAAAGCGATGCGTTGTACTGGCTCCGCTCAGTGTGACGTCGCATGGAGTACGGCGATCCGCTCGCTCCTACGCTATTAGTCATGACTTTCATTTGTACATTCTCGTCATTCCCGTTTCGAGAGGAACCGCTACGCGGTGGAAGCGGGAATCCATGCACCTGCTTGCTACACCGTCATACTGAGCGGAGGGCCATTGGCCCGGCGTCGAAGTGTGTAGGGTTACTGAGAACTTAAGACGTGGATTCATACTCTTTTTTCGTTCATCTTCGTTCTTTCCCGACGCGGGAACATCCCCGTCGAGTGTTTCAATATGCGATGCTTTTGTTAGGAAATGATTAGGAAATACGTAGGAATGGGTGAGCGGCTCACCCTGTCGGAAGGGTATGTGCTGTTCCCGCAAGCGGGTTCCTGGAGGGGTTTAGTGGTCGGAGGGGAGGGACGCTTTGGAGAGGAAGTTGCGGAGTGTTGAATGCGGAATTCAGGACGTCGGCGGTGTTTTTCCTTTCAGGCCTTCCGCCGGTATGCG
>JAJRXL010000246.1 GCA_024276335.1 Bacteroidota bacterium | reverse complement strand
GTACAGCATGGCGCCGCAAGCAGGCAAGGATCCGCTGGGTGAGAGTTCGTACTTGTACGGACTGGCATTCGGCGCGGGTGTGAACCTGGACGCCGGGGGCATGAACCTCGGCTTCGATTACGCCTATCGCCAGGTTGGCTTTTTCAGCGCCAACCATATCGTCACGCTTACTGTCGGCTTCTGAGTATCCTTTCCTGAGAGCGGGGGAGCAACCGTGAACGAGGTTGCTTCCCCATCCCGGGATAGAAAACAAAACGAGTGCATGAAACAAAGGATTTCCATAGATTCAGGAGGAGAGCTTCCGGTCAAGCCGATTATCCACGACCCGCTCAGGCGTTGACCTGGACAAACGACCATTGCTACGCACAGTATTGCCAGTCCTGAATGGCGAAACCATTAACCCGATACTCTGATGCAGAACTCTACGCGCTGCTGTCGACGGAACGGTCCGAGGAGGCGTTCACGGAACTCTACGCCCGTCATTCCCCCCTCGTGATGGCCTACTGTTTGCGGGTGCTGGGGACCACGGAAAAGGCACAGGATGCTTTCCAGGAAACCTTCCTCCGTTTCTTCAACAGCGCCGAAGCGGATCGCCACATGACCAACGTCCCGGGCTTCCTGATACGGATCGCACGAAACCACTGCCTGAACCTGATACGCGATGAACGAGAGACCATACCGCTGGATGAAATTCACATGCCGGTCCAGGAAGATGCCCCGGAAAAGCGGGAATTATTAAACCTTATTACAACTGCATTGGAACTGTTGCCGTTTGAATACCGTGAAGCTTTCGTATTGCGCATGTACAACGGCTTCACGTTCGCGGAAATCGCAGACATCGTGGGCACCAGTATCCATACGGTTAAAATCAGGGTGCACCGCGCGAAGCAGAAACTTCGATCCATTCTCGCCCGGTACCTTGTGGATATCGACGAGCAGTTTTGATCTGAGCCGAATGACATAACCGAGATGACGCCATGAACCATTCAGAATTATTACTCGAATTTCTCGACGGGGACTTGTCCCCTGACCAGGAAGACGTGCTTTTCTCCGCCCTCGCGTCCAACAGCGACCTGCGGAGGGAAATGAAAGACCACCTGGCGATTTCTTCCGCCGTCCGGGACGACGTGGAAGCATTTACGCCTCCGGTGCAAAGCACGAGGCATATCTTTTCCACTCTCGGATTCCAGGCTCCCGTTCCATCGCTTCCCTCCCCCGCTACATTGGTGGGACATCCTTTTCGATGGAATATCCTTTCCGGCCTCGTGGGAGCAGCAATAACTGCCGTTCTCTTCTGGCTCTTTTTCCCAATCACCGGTACACAACAGCAGGATTTCCCGGTATCAAACCGGCAAGACTATCGGTTCACGACACCTTCGCTGTTCATGATGGCCCATCACAAGCTGTACGACAATCAACAGTCGACGACATCATCAACTTCTGCGCATGGATATAGAGCGACAATGTTGACGCGGGATGTCGCCCCCCTCCAGTCAAGCCCGGAAGAGAAGACGATAAGACAAGCACTCTCCCCGGAACCGGTTGCATTCAAAGCTGACACGGCCAAGCAGCCCACGGAGCAAGTGGACGTCAACACATTCAACGTCAATTACGCCGAACTGGAGATCGAACCCGTGACGGGGAGAATAGAGGAACTCGGGTTTTTCAATCTCACCGGCTCCCGACGCAGCACGCACATGAATCTGGTTTTGATGATGCGCGGATCGGAATCTCGTACTCTCCCCATCGGACAATTGCCCGCGGGAGCAAATCCGTGGTTCAACGACATCGCTGTCGGCGCGTATTATGGACTGTCATTCCAACACCAGGTCGGCATGGAAATAGGTTACGAAGCATTCGGCAAGAAGTACACGATCAATGGTGAAAGTGGAATGCTGGAGCGGCAGAGCTATCCCGTGCTTCCCTGGATTGGCGC
>JAJRXL010000245.1 GCA_024276335.1 Bacteroidota bacterium | reverse complement strand
TATAAATGCAATTATTCGTCTATGATTCGCCGGTCACCGGTTCGGCCCGGGAGTAGATGTGCGCGCCGCCGATGTGGACTCCGCGAACGGCACGAGGATCGGCCCTGTACACGACGGCGGCTGCGGCATCTGCGGCGGAAAGATCGTGGATGTCTGCATCCATCGTGGTAAAATCCATGATGACGAAATCCGCATGCTTCCCGGCGTCGAGGGAACCGATGTTATCCTCCAGCCCCAGGGCGACGGCTCCCCCCAGCGTCGCGGCGTAAAGCGGACCCGCCGGGTGAAGACTGCGACCCTGCACGTACGTCATCGCGCGCATCGTGCGCAGCATGCTCAGGCTCGTTCCCGCTCCGACGTCCGTACCAAGCCCGAACCGGATGCCGTGTTGCAGGTGCTTTTCGAGATCGAATTTCCCGCTGCCCAGGAACAGGTTCGCGTCCGGGCAGTGTGCAACGGCGGTGTCGGTGCGCTTCAGCAGTTCGAGTTCCGCTTCTTCCGGGTGGACGTTGTGCGCGAGGACGCTCCGCATGCCGAGCAGGCCGGCGCGTTTGTAGAGCTCCGTGTAAGAGCTCCGGAAGCGCTCGCGAACCGCCTCGATCTCTTCGATGGTTTCGTTGATATGCGTCTGGATGTACGTCCCGGACCGCGCGGCAAGCTCCGCGCACCCGCGGAGAAGCTCTTCCGAGCACGACAGCGCGTACCGCGGCGTTACGGCGTACCACAACTTGTCCGTGGCGCGGTGCCATTTCCCGATGAGGCGTTCCGTGGCGGCCAGCGACTCCCGTGTCGACTCGCGGAGGTCCTCCGGGCAGTCCGTGTCCATGTTGACCTTTCCCATGACAACCCGGAGCCCGGAACGGCGGGCCTCTTCGAAAGCGATGTCCGTTGCTTCTTCGTGAACGGAAACCAGGACCATCGCGGTGGTTGTTCCGTGCATGGCCAGCGATGTGAAAAACGATTTCGCGACGCGGCGGGCGACGTCGGGATTTGCGAACGCCGCTTCGACGGGGAAGATGACACCGTGGAGCCACGAAAGAAGATCTTTTCCGAACTTGCCCCGCGCGTGGAACTGGGGGAGATGAACGTGCAGGTCGATGAAGCCGGGCAGGGCTACGCTGTTTTCGTGCGAGACCACGGGCAGGATTTTGTATTCACGGGGAAGATCCGACCAACTCCCGCTGTAGGCAATGTTTCCCCCGGCATTGGTGACCAAAGCGCCGTCGGGAATCCAGGTAAAAGTATTAAACGATTTTGGATTGAGAAGGGAAAGTCGAAACAGGCGATGTCCGGAATTCGTATCCATGCCGGTTACGATCTGCCGCTGTGACCGAATCCCCCGTCTCCACGCATCGTGACGTGCAACCCGGGCACTTCTTCCCATTCCACCGTGGTCACGGGCGCGACGACCATCTGCGCAATGCGATCGCCGCGGCGAATGACGAACGGTTCCCGCCCGAAGTTTGCGAGGATGACCTTGATCTCGCCGCGGTAATCCGAATCGATAGTGCCGGGAGCGTTGGGAAGGATGATACCGTGCCGCGCGGCCAGTCCGCTGCGGGGGCGGATCTGCGCTTCGTATCCGTGGGGAAGCTCGATAGCGAGCCCGGTGGGAACGAGGGCGAATTCCCCGGGCTGGAGGGTCATTTCATCGTTGATGTCCGCGCGCACGTCCATGCCCGCCGATCCCGAGGTGGCGTACGATGGCAGAGGGATATCGCTCGAATTTTCGTGAACGCGTGTGATGCGAACTTTCATCGGGTGCGGCGCGAATGAGTACGCGGTTATGATAAATACCGGATTGGCCCGGGACGTCCCCGGAAGAGCAAAAAGGTTACGGAACGACGACGAGCTTTCGCGTGACCACCGTGCCGTTCGCCTGCATCTGTGCGAAGTACGTTCCCGGCTGCAAGGCCTCCGCGTTCCAGTACACGTTGTGCGTGCCCTGGCCCGTCCTGCCCTGCACGAGGGTTGCAACCGTCCGTCCCAGTGCGTCGATGATCCGCAAGGTGATGTCGGCGTCAAAGGGCACGGAGTATTGCAAGGTCGTGGTCCTGGAACCGGAGATACCGTACCCCAGGGGATTCGGGAACACGGCGTCGAGAGTGAACTCGAGAGGCGGCGCCGTGGCGCTCGCAACGCGCAGGGGGCCGTACTCCGTGACCGTCCCGTCAACATCGACCTGCTTCAGCAGGTACCAGTACGCGTTCTCGCGTGGTGAAGTATCCCAGGGATCGACGAAGCGGTACGAACGGGCCCGGGTGGTGGACCCGGCGCCGCGGACGAAACCGCGTCGTGTCCACGGCCCGTCGCGATCGGTCCCACGATAGATTTCAAAACCGTAGTTGTTCGTTTCCGATTCCGTTTTCCATCGCAAGGACACACCTTCCGTTGTCGCCAGGGCAAAGAAGAGCGACATCTCCACGGGAATCGGCACGTGGATACACAGGTCCGCCGCCCCGACCATGTCCACTAACCGCCCCAGCACCTGGCTGGCGTTCTGGTAGCTTGTCGGTCCGCTGAAGCGGATGGAGGATCCGGGTTTCTTGCCGGGTGAGCGAAACTTCCAGATGACGGTATCCACGTCGAGGCCGCGCATCCTGAACGCAAGCCAGAATTTCCGTTTCGTGTTGATGATGGGCTTGCCGAGAGAGCCGGTCGGAGGCGG
>JAJRXL010000244.1 GCA_024276335.1 Bacteroidota bacterium | reverse complement strand
TTGAACTCGATCATGTTCGCGTTCGCGCGGAACATCGACGTGACCCGGTCGGTGTTCAACGATCTTCCCGATACACTGACGGCGGGACGCAACGCGGTATCGTACGATCGCCGCGACACGCTCGAGATACGCGTCAAGGTCCGAAACCTCTCCTCCACAACGGTGAACAACATTGAAGTCAAGGAACTGATACGCGGTTACTTCAGCTTCGTCGATGTTAAAACCGCGGGCGTTACGAGCAGCTATAAAAGGCCGTATCTTACACTATCCGGCATATCCGTTCCCGCGCACTCGGAAAAAGTTATCGTCTATAGGATCGCCACACCCGCGCCCGATGATCCCATTCACGAGAAAGTGAACAAGTACCTTTCCTGGAAGACCTATATGTATGCGTCGATAGCCCTAGTCTCATACACGGATAACGAGGGATTTTCGACGTACAGGAAATACCGGAACTACGTGGACATTATGTTCTCCGCACGGATTGTGGCCGACACGGACCTGAACTGGAAAAACTTCCTGGGCCTGTACTACCAGCCGTTCAAGGTTTTTATGATCATGGAAAACAAGGAACGGACTTCCGCCATGGGAACAAAGTATGTACAGTACATTCCGAAGGACATCCCGTTTTACTGGACGGATAAGTCACTGAATATTCCGATCCTGAAGACGCCCGGCGGCAAGTACGTGGACGTGCTCAGGGGAAGCACGGATGAGAACAACCCCGAATACGACATGGATCACGACGGCCATCCCGACGCATGGCTGGATACGACGTCGATCTATCCGAAGAATTACACCATCGAGGAAACTTCGGTTTATTGGTTGAATCCCTGGGAGCACCTGCGGAGCGGACAGACCACCTATTACGAGGACATCGATCACGACGGCAAACGCGCCCAGGATCTGGACGGGGACGGCGTCGTGGACGTAGAAGAACCGGGCGATAAGATCCGCGTGTGGAAAGTGACATGGGACATCGGTAAAGTCGGCGGGTACCAGTTCTTCGATCCCTACTGCTATTACGAGATTTGGGTCGATCCGCCCGACCTTGTGCCGATGTCCGCAGGTGTCGGCAGGGCCTACGGGAAACTGGACCAGGACGTGGGCGGAATGTTCTATCCCTATTCACCCGACCTGAACAATCCGGACCTGACCGACACGTCGTGGACGCACTGGATGGAGCGCGACAAAGACGGGAACATCATCTGGAAACAGCTCATCTTCCAGTCGATTCATAATTACGAAGGGTTCACGTTCATCGACACCGCGAAATCCAACTACAAGCTGAAGCCCACGGACAGGTGCGCCGGGACCGTGCCCCAGCCGCACAGGGAATTCATCGCGGTCCTCTCCCTCGGCGGAGAAGAGATCGACATGAACAATCCCACGCCGAAGAAGTCGCTCTATTCCAACATCGAGTACACGACGATTTTCAACGAGAAGCGGAATACGCCCATCCGGACAACATACACGTACTACGCTCCCTTGCCGAATCCACTGCAATTCGAATACCTGAGCAACAACTTCCTCATTACCGACGCCGCCGATGAAAACGTCCTGCAATTCCTCCCCGCACGCGGCAAGGCGAACCTGACCTTCGAGATCGATGCTTCGACGGAGTACACCTACTACTGGATCCGGAACGTCGGGTACGACGTGGACTACAACGATCCTTCGTTTGCGCAGGAGGGTGTCGATGAATTGGGAGACGGCGTCTTCGGCTACATGATGTATGATATTCCCAAGGGCATGGGAGGATATAAGATCACCCTGCCGAAAAAGCCTGACGGCAGCTACGACATCGATAAAATCGTCCAGGTAGACGGCCATTCGTACCGGAAGTGGATCGATAATCCTAACACACGGGATTCCGTGATGATCCTCGAGGATCCATTCACGTACCACGTGTTCATTCCCCAGGTGCTGATTCCACCGGCTTTGGATGATGACAATTTCGACGGGATCGACGACTGGATCGATGATCGTGGTGACAGGTTCATGTCGAAGACCGGATTTTTGCACGACGCGTTCATGCTCGGGAACGGGGAGGATTACCTCGATTACCCGAAGGAACCATTCAAGGATGACATTTACGGCTGGGTCACGAAGGGATGGTACGGCGGCGAAGACGGCGCGTACGGGGATGATTACTTCGAGAACCTGGGGAAAACGCATTTCACGATCAAGGCGCAGTACCAAGGTCTGGGCAGGGAAGGCTCCATCGATATCAGCAAGGGTGGATGGCTCGTGGTCGAGGAGATCTTCGGCGGATCACCCTGGGTCATTTTCTCGCATTCGCTGTCTGGATACGCACAAGGCGTCAATTATTCCCTGACTTCAAAGGTAAACCCGACCGTGGCGCGCTACGGCCTGGATACGGTGTACGTCAAGCACGTTATCAGGGACATCGGAGAACCTCATTCCTTTGACATCAATTTCGATCCATACCGTGTTTCGTACGGCTATGGAAAAATGACAATAACCACGTTCGCCGGGGGGAGAGACCCGTGCAGCTTGATCGATCCGGAAGTCCGCCTCTCGACGATCATCGATCCCAAGTTCGACCGCAAGCAACTCACGCTTGTCCCGCATGCGGACACAACGAACCCCGATCTGAAGGGGTATCCGAAAACGGTGACGGGGAACTTCATCGAGGTGCTTGTCGA
This sequence comes from Bacteroidota bacterium, assembly GCA_024276335.1. Classification (GTDB taxonomy): domain Bacteria; phylum Bacteroidota; class Ignavibacteria; order SZUA-365; family JAADGX01; genus JAADGX01. Next base: position 3,794 of record JAJRXL010000244.1, on the reverse strand, counting down.
GGTATCGAACGGGACGGATTACAATTGGATCAATTCAACCGTAACGCCGGTCATTCCCAAGGAACTCGGCAACACGAAGCCGGTGATGAGCTACGTCGCGTATCCGCGGCCGCTGGTTCCGGCCAAGGTGGACCCGACGACGGGAAAGGTGATCCGTGGGGGAGACGACTTCGGCACGTTCACAACGGGGTGGAGATTCAACCAGCCGGAAGGCGAAGTCCTGGTAAAGATGGGAGACACGCTGAACCTGTTGCAACCTTCCCGCCGGGCATATTTCGTTTTCCTGTTTTCCATTGATGAATACCTTCCCAAGGGGATCTACGGTATTAACTTTACCATATCCGGCGACATGAGAATGAGCAACGGTGCCTTCGTCAAGAACATCGACGTTGGCGTTCCCCCGTGCCTGTTCAGCATCTCCACGCGCGACGCGAAAGGCAACGTCGTGGAGTACCAGAAGCTGGTGATCGGACAGGGCGACTTGCAGAGCATCGATACGAGGATGGTGTCGCCGACCTTCAAGGGCCTGGGCGACGTGCGGTGGTCAACGAAAGACATCAATTACACGAGTTTCGACACGCTGGCCAATACGCTTACCGCCGTGTATGATCCGGCGACCGGTGTCGAGACCATCGACTTGTCTCCCTTCCGAAAATTCCCCACCGTCGATCTCAACAGGTTGTACTTGCTCGAAAAGGGCCAGGTAACAAGTTTCTATGCGACCGAGAAGGTTCTGCTTACCAAGGATGAAAACCTGAACTACACGTATGATCCCTTCGGTTCGTTTACGAAATCGCAGAAGGCGCTTGCGATCTCCACGGTCGGGCCTAAGGTGATCCTGTTCAAAAAGGTTGTTGATGTCAACGGGCAGTCCTTCGCGCGCGGCAACATTCCGCAGTTCAAGCCGGGCGAAGAGAAGGATATCAACGTCATGTTCGAAGTATCGAACCAGGGCAATTCCATCGCGGACAACGTCGTCCTGGATATCGATTGCGGACCGTACTTCTACCCGATCGCGGAGAAACTTCCCTCGAATTGTCGGGCGAAGAATGAGGCGATCGAAGTACGGTACGGTTCCATGCTTCCGGGCGAAACGCGGCGGGTGTACGTGCACTTCGGCGTTCGTGACGCGGCCTGTCGCGTCGTGTACGATACCGCCTCGGTAGTGAGCCAAATGGAAGCCGCGTACGACGGCACGTTCTCGAAAGCGGGGAAGAGTGAGAACGCGCGGTTCACCGTGCCCGATTACGAAATGCTGTACCTGCTCGCGTACGATTTCCAGTTGGAGAAAATAACGGGTTCGCAGCATGAGGTGCGACGCGGGCAAACCATTGCGCTGAGCGCGAAATGCGTCAACGGCATCGTCCCGGCCGCCGCCGTCCCGGTCGCATTCTATGTCGTTATCGACAACAGGGATACGGTCATGATCGGCGAACGAACGTTGTCGTCCTTTAATTCCTTTGACAAGGCTATCGTTACGATGGAGTACACGATTCCGGACACCGCGAACAACGTGGCGTTCTTTGCAAAGATCGATCCCGGCAATCGCTACGGTGAGTTTTGTGAATTCAACAACGTCGCTTCCGTGGAGATGCCATTGCGGGGGTTGTCCTGGATGGTGGATGTCGTGAACTATCCGAATCCGGTTACGAACGAGACCCGGATTTCGTACTTGCTTCCGCGCGATGTCAAGGGGCTGAAACTGTACATTTACACGCTTGATTCGAAAGAAGTTGAAGTGTACGAGAATCTTCCCGGCACGATGGGCAGGCACGGCATTACCTGGTATGTTCCGAACGGCGCGACGGGGACGTACTTCTATCGGTTCGAAGGCTTCGATGATACGGGCAAGAGGCAGCGATATATCGGGAAGATGACAATAGTAAAATAGAACCAATGATTGTTTGAACTATAGGACAGCCTTTCGTTCAATATCGCGCGTGAAGTGGTCCAACGGAGCGCCCGAACGCAACGCAAGAGACGTAGCATGTCCGCCGGCAGGTGTTTCGGTGCTCCGTGAGCGCAGGCACGTTGTTCACTTCTTGGCGCGCAGAACGCGAGGCTTTTTCTCGTGTCGCGTGAACGAGGGGCCATCGAACAAGTAACAACAATCATCCCACCAACAAAAGGAGAAAGAATGAAAAGGTTTTCCACCATTGGATTGATTCTACTAATCGGATTTACCATAGATCTTTCTGGTCAAGAAAAAAACAGGTTTGATCTTTCCGGCCAGGTCCGCCACCGGTTCGAGATGAGCGACAGAAGCTTCGGAACGGAGGCGGAACCCATCAATTTCAACTTGCTGCGCTCGCGCCTTAATGTTGTACTAACGCCTTTGCAGGACGTCGAGGCGTTTTTTCAGGTCCAGGATTCCCGGAGATTCGGCGAAGAAACCAGCACGCTTAAGGATGGGAGCGCGGACAACATGGACATGCACCAGGTCTATTTCAAGATCAAGGAGTTGTTCAACTTACCGGTCAACGTAAAGGTTGGACGAATGGAAGTCGCTTTTGCAAATGAACGGATTGTCGGGCCGGTCGGCTGGGACAACATCGGGCGGAGCTTCGATGGAGCGGTAGTAAACCTGCACGGCAAAAAACTCTCTGCGGACTTCTTCAGCCTCAAACAGGTCGATAAAATGACACCAGGGGATACCGGTGACATCAACGTTATCGGAACAAATATTGATATCAAGTTAGCGAACAATTACAAAACGCAAGCGCTGATTTTATGGCAAAAAGCCGTTCCCTCCAGCGTCCTCAGCCGGGTTACGCTGGGCTTCTATGCCAAAGGCACACACGGCGGTTTTCAACATGAAACGGAATTCTATTATCAGGCCGGCACAATTACCAGCACGAGGGATCAGGACGTCCAGGCGTACATGGCGGCATTGAACGTGTGGTACACGTTTGCCGATCTGGGAGTCAAGCCTGCAATTTCCCTGGGAATAGAGTACCTCAGCGGCGATGATAATAGGACCGATAACAAGTACAAAGTATTCAATACCTTGTATGCTACAAACCACAAGTTCTACGGGTACATGGATTATTTTACAAACATTCCGGTACATACGTACGGCTTGGGTCTCGTCGATATGAACGCCAAGGTGTCGTTCAAGCCGGTGAAGAAACTCAAGGCAAAAGCTGTTTTTCATATCTTTAATGCCAGCGAAAATTACACGTTAAACGATGGATCGACGGCGAATGATTTCGGCAGCGAACTCGACGTCGTGTTAAACTATCAATACAACACGAGATTTTCCGTTGTCGGCGGCCTGTCTCTCTTCACGCCGGGCAGTATTTTCAAAGAAACAAAAGGTAAAGATTCTTCGCTCTGGTTCTTCCTGATGAGTACCGTTAACCTGTGATGAAAGTGGTCTGATTTGCAGTCGTTGACCGGCATCACGAGGTTTGTGGTGCCGGTCTCTGTTTTGTACCTTGTTAATGCTTCCGCCACGCATGGCGGGGCGGCGGGCGGATTTGGATTCCCGGATTGTTTCATCCGCTCACCGTCTGTGACGAAATTCGTTCGCCGCGAACCGCGTGGATACGTTGTTTACGGGAATCCGTGAGAAGTTCGCGGATGGGCAGATAGATTATATAAAGCGTGTATTGAAAGGAACCGGTGCTGGAGAGGCGTGTTGGAGGAATTTCCCCCGTCGTGGACGTGGAACCCTGCACGTTGACAGAAAGTGAAGCGGGTGGATCGCTTTCGTTGACAGACGTTTTATTTGAGTCGGAACGGGCGGAAGTGTTCGAAACCCGGCTGTTCAGACGTGATAAACCGGTTCCTGA
>JAJRXL010000243.1 GCA_024276335.1 Bacteroidota bacterium | reverse complement strand
GCTACTTCCAGGAGCGCGGCGCGCCGGATCCGAAACGACGAATCCTGGTGTCGAAAATCGCCGACGTGGAGATCATCGTCACCGATTCCGAGGTGGAGGCCCTGCTCCTGGAGAACAACCTCATCAAGGAGCACGCCCCCCGCTACAACGTCCGGCTCAAGGACGACAAGAGTTACCCATACATCCGTATCACCAACGAGCCCTATCCACGGGTGTTTCCCACCCGCAACCGGGTCCGCGACGGCTCGCGCTACTTCGGTCCCTACACCGACGTCAAGGCCATGAAATCCATGCTGCGGACGATCCGCTCCATCTTCCCCATCCGGAGCTGCGACTATCATCTCACGGAAGAAACCATCGCGAAAAAGAAAGTCTCCCTCTGTCTCGATTACCAGATCGGAAAATGCGACGGCCCCTGCGAGGGACTTGTATCGAACCGGGACTACCGGAACATGATCGACCAGGTGGAAAGGCTCCTGAAAGGCAAGACCCGCCCGCTACAGCGCCTGCTGGAACAGGAAATGGTCGAGGCCTCGGAGTCGCTGGAGTTCGAGAAGGCGGCCGTCTTCCGAAACCGCCTGAGCGCCCTGAAGAAATACCAGGAACGCCAGAAGGTCGTGTACACCGACGACGTGGACCGCGACATCGTGGTCATGGCCGCCGAGGACCAGGACGCGGTTGGATTGGTGTTCCGCGTGCGGGATGGGAAAATCGTGGGGAAGCAGCACTTCACGTTTACCGGGGCCGCCTACCAGGAGCTTCGGGACATCATCGAGATTCTCCTCCAGCGCTACTACTCGGGAACGGAGGACATCCCGCAAGAAATCTTTCTCCAGGACGACATCGAGTCCGCTGCTTCGCTTTCGGAGTGGCTGACGGAGAAGGCGGGACGCAAGGTCCAGGTTCTGGCTCCCAGGATCGGGGAGAAGGCCCGGCTGGTGAAAATGAGCCTCGCAAACGCGAAATACCTGCTGGACGAAATCAAGCTCCAGAGGGCCAAGGCGGAGACGCTGGTTCCCCGTTCCATCACCGCCCTGCAGCGGGATCTTCGATTGAAAGCGCCTCCCCTGCGCATCGAGTGCTTCGACATCTCGCACACGCAGGGCAGCGAAACCGTCGCTTCCATGGTCGTGTTCGTGGACGGCAAGCCGCGAAAACGCGAGTACCGGAAGTACCACGTCAAGAGCGTTGAGGGCGTGGACGATTTCGCGTCCATGAAGGAAATCGTGGGCAGGCGCTACCGGCGCGTCCTGGACGAGGGACTCCCCCTGCCCGACCTCATCGTGATCGACGGCGGCAAGGGGCAGCTCTCCAGCGCGGTGGAAGCCCTTTCCGCGCTCGATCTGGCTTCGCTTCCGGTTGTCGGGCTGGCCAAGCGACTGGAGGAGGTGTTCTTTCCCTGCGAAAGCATTCCCCAGAACATACCCAAGACCTCGTCCGGGCTCAAGCTGCTCCAGCGCATCCGCGACGAGGCGCACCGGTTCGCCGTCGCCTTCCATCGCTCCTTGCGGGAAAAGCGCACGCTCCGCACCGAGCTGGAGGAAATCGAGGGCATCGGCGAGAAGCGCGCCAGGGACCTGCTGGAAACGTTCGGCTCGGTTCGCGGCGTTCAATCCGCTCCCGTCGAGGACCTGGCAAACGTCGTGGGATGGAGCGCCGCCCGCAACGTGTACGCGCATTTCCACGAGGTCGAAGAGACTGCGGAAAAGGCGCCCCCGGGTGAGTAACCCCGGCGTCGCACGCATCACGAATCAGGAATACACCCGGTCATTGCTTTGAACATACACGGATTCATACGAGTACTCGCCGCGCGTTTCCTCGCCGCAGTCTTGCTCCTGTCACCGAGCGCCGCGGGAAACGCGCGGGGAAACGCAACGCAGCATCAAAACCCATCCTGGACGCTTCCCGCGAAGGCGGACTCGATCCTCTTTCAGGCCATCGATCTCTCTGGCCGTCAGCGTTACACCGCCGCCCTGGAGAAGTTCGACGAAGTCATCCGGCTCGCCCCGCGCCATCCCGCCGGGTACCTGAACAAGGCCATCCTGCTGGAAGTCATGTCCCTGGACTTCGAGACGCCCGTGCCACAACCGGAATTCTCCGGTCTCCTGGAGAAGGCGGAGCGCCGCGCCGACCGGCTGATTTCCCGCTACCCGGCAAGCGGTGAAGGGTACTACTACAAGGGCATGGTGCACAGCTACCTCGCCTACTACGAGTTCCGGGACGGGGACAACTGGCTGAGCGGGTTATCGCACGGCATACGCGCCGCCTCCTGGCTCGAGGACTGCCTGGAACGGGACAGCGTCGCGTACGACGCTTTCACCGGACTGGGAACGTACTACTTCTGGAAAAGCGAGCGGATGTCGTTCCTGAACTGGATGCCGTTCGTCGAGGACATGCGGGAACCGGCGCTCCGCATGCTGGAGGTTGCGCGGAAAAAAGCGCGGTACACCGCGGCCCAAGCGGTGAATTCCCTGGTCTGGATCCAGATTCACCGGGAAAAGTACCGGCAGGCGGAACGGGAAGCCCTTTCCATCCTGGAGCGCTACCCGGCAAACCGCCTTTTCCTGTGGGGACTGGCTTCGGCCGCGGAAAAGGCTAGCAGGTGGAAAGAAGCCCGAACGGCCTACGAACGCATTGTGGCGTCAATCGACGACGAGGTGCGGGAGAGCGGGTACATCGAAATCCAGGCGCGGGCGAAGATCGCGCTCATGAGTTACCATCTTGGCGATCGAGAACGCGCGGCCAGGGAATGCCGGTGGGTATTGGGTCGAAGGAACATCCGGCTGGAGAACTTCACCCCCAACGGATCGGAACGCATAAAGCGAAGACTACAGGAAATGGCCGAGCTGGCGGAAGAGCTGGGAATCAGGTAGAGCGATGAATGATTTTGGATTTGTTGCTTTGAAGATGGGTTGAATGTTGGAACGTTGAAACGTTCGAACGTTTTTCCTTTGTGATCTCCGCGCCTTCTTTGTGTCCTTTGCGGTTATATAGAAGACAGGGACAAGGGGAATCTTGAATTTGAAAATTGAAATTTGAGATTTGGAATTTGGCGCAGCTTGAGGGCGGGGGATTTGAGACAAGGAGACAAGGAGATTTTCGATTCTCGATTATTGCGCATGTGCGTATAATCAGCAGCATTTTATTTACATTTACCAGGTTATGCATCGTATCCTGCAGAGATCAGAATAAGATATTTTTATTGACGATTGCCTGTAATTATTACCGGCAATCCGGTAGTAGTCGAGCCGACACAGAATACCGTGTTTTTATATGCCGCTACACCATACAACACGATGTTCTGGCCATAAAACGGCATGAGATACAGCGACTTGCCGTTAAAGTGCCAGATCGTGCAATAATGGCCAACGATGAAAACATTGTTGTAGGCCGTTCCATCAATGTCTTGTGGATAACCGAACCGGGGACTGTAATGAAAAGGGAGCCTTCTGTATGCGGGCTTCGGGGGATAGGCCGACGTCCACCAGTAATCATCTCCGATGACAAACACGGAGTCGCCCGAAGACCACACCAGGTACGTGGCCCCTGAAATGGAATCCGTTTTTATCCAACGAGGTATTTTCGAATACACGATGGTTTTCGCGCTCAGGTTTTTTATGGAAATCAAAGCTGTCGCGCCCGTAGTACTGTTGTCCCCCGCACAGTATAAAATCCCCCCTGGCCCTTCCGTGACACTATTGAAATCAATGTCATCCATATTCGTTTCAATTTTCGTGTAACCAGTGTAACCGGTTCCGTCCCAATGGACTATTGTTCCTCGACTCCCAAGAAAGAAAATATCCGATGTGGATCTTCCCCATATTTCCCTCATGGATAGCTTCGTAACTTCATAGGGTATTGTCCATATTCTATGTCTGGAACCATTCCAAATAGAGAATTGTCCTCCAGTAAAAAACAAAACCTCCTTTTCAGAAAGCACGAAAACGGATTTTATCTTTCTAACATAAGGACCATTTTTCCCATCATAGGAAGGCCAATATATTCTCTTCAATTCCCATCGTTTTCCATCCCAATGAGCCGCGTTGTAGGGTTTGACCCAATTTCCCAAGGAGTCATATTTATCGGTCTCGTCAGTATGAATCCACCCTACAGCCCACACATCGGATTCTTTGATGACCGCGACATCGGAAAGCCATGACAACGCGATGCCAAGCGTGTCAAACTTCCAACTGAAATTGTGACTCGTCGTGTCTGGCGCAGGATTGACCTTTGGCTCCGTCAGCTCCGGGGAGCAAGCGGACAGGTAGACCGAAGCAAACACGATGCTCAGCACAAGCAAGCGTGATAAAAATAAAAATAAAATAGTACAAGTAATTCATACTCGTCATGCTTCCGCCTTCCGGGCCCAGTTCAGCCAAGGGGAGAAATTTCAGCGGATGTATCGTGATGTTATTAGCAGGGTCCACGACTACATTCTTTTCAACCCCAAGTTGAACG
>JAJRXL010000242.1 GCA_024276335.1 Bacteroidota bacterium | reverse complement strand
TTGGCCGCATGTTTTCTTCTTCAGAAGCAGTTCCGGCAGGACGCGTTGCCGAAGGTATTCAAAAACGAGAGGATTGCGGAAAAAAGAGCTCACGTTGATCGTCAGGGCCTGCGCCAGGAGCAGGGCCTCGGTTTCCGAGGACTCGAGTTTACCAAGATACGTTTGCACGTCCTTGCATCCGGCGGCATGGATCCGCGAGTTGATTTGGCGCTGGGCGATATCGGGTAGCATCCCCGAAAAATCCCGGCCGGTAAGGACCCGCAGTTTATCGAGGACCTCGATGTGTTTCAAAGCAACTTCCGGGAGAATGTCATGGTTTTTCAGCGGAGTCTTTCTCATACTCCATAAGACGATATTTCAGAATGAGGGTAAACCGTCTGCCGCGTCATACGGAGCGCATGCCTTTCGACACCACCCCGGTAGCTATCCGTTTCTCTCCGGCGAAACGGGTTTAAGACCTTGTATCGTGAACGTGGTCCCTTTTCCCTTGACGCTCGAAACCGAGATAGCCGCGCCGTGTAACTTCAAGTACCGTTTGACAAGGGCCAGTCCCAGCCCGATACCTTCGTAAGATCGCGAGTACCCAACCTCCTCTTGCGAATACGGCTCGAACAGCATTCTCTGGTACTCCGGCGACATACCGATCCCGCTGTCCTTGACCTCGATACACACGTCTTTGTCGGTGTTGAAATGCATCCGTACGCGGATGAAGCCTTCCCGCGTGAATTTTATGGCGTTATCGAGGAGATTGTCCATGACTTTTAACATGATATACTCGTCCACGTTGACGATAACCTCGCCACAATCATTTGTAAATGAAAGTTCGAGCCCCTTTTGATTGGCCATGGGTTTCATGTCCTTGACGATGCGTTCCAACAAGGATGCCAGGTCGAGAGCGGTTGGGACGATTTCCACGTCGCCCGCTTCCAGGCGCGAAATGCTGAGGATCATGTCCACCGTGCGCATGAGACGTTGCGAGGCGTTCCTGATGGAGTCGAAGAGGTCGGGGTAATCGCTCGAAATACGGTCTTTGAACTCCACCTCAAGAATGTCGGAGTAGCCGAGAATGATATTGAGCGGTGTACGGATCTCGTGGGAAATGTTCGCGACGAACGCGTCCTTGAGTTTATCGGCCCGTTCGGCCCGGGCCAGGGCTTCCCGCAGCTCCCGCTCGGCCCGTTTGCGTTCGGTAATATCTCGGACAATGGCGGTGAAGAAACTTTCATCGTGTTTCACCCAGCGGGAGACTGACAACTCAATGGGAAATTCGCGCCCGTTTCCGTGGATGCCCGTCAGCTCCATCGTTTTTCCGACCACGGTTTCTCCGTTGCCCCTGGCAAAGTGAGACATGTTGGCGCGATACTTCCTCAAGAAGCGGGACGGTATGATAATACTGATGTTCTTGCCTATTGCTTCGCTTTTCTGGTGTCCGAACATGATTTCCGCCCCGGGATTCCAGGATACGATTTCGCCCTGTTCGTCGATAGTGATGATGGCTTCCTGGGCCGCCTCCACCAGGGAGCGGTAACGTTCCTCGCTCTCCCGCAACGCGTTCTCGATATCCTTGATCATGGTGATGTCGTCCATGGCCAGCAGGACGTTGGGCCCTGATTCCCCCTCGAAGTAAGCAGTGTGGAGGCGCATGTGAACCTGGTGGGAGGAGTCGTTCCACAGGGTAAACGTCGCTTCTCTTCTCAGGATGGGTACTTTCGTTCGGAACGTGTCCAGGACGATGTTCCGGGCCACGCAGGAATCGCAGGCCGGTCCGAAGCCGCATCCCTCCGGCACGTCGAGGTGGTGGATGCAGTTCATGATCTCGCCCGGACGGTGATCGAGAATGTCCCCTTCGTCCAATCGCGCTAGCGACGCGGCTGCCCGGTTGAAGTCGCGCACGCGGCGGTCCGCATCGAGCACGAACAGTGGGATGGGGTTCGATTCAAAGACAGCTTGCAACTGCCGGCGTTGACGCTCACTCAGGAGTTCCGATTTCCGGACCTCGGTAAGATCGATATCGTACGCGATCATCTGGACAACGTTTCCCTTTTCGTCCTTGAGCGGGAACCCGTGAACTTGCAGGACTTGTTCCAAGCCTTCGTTGTTGTAGTGGATGTGCTCGACCACCGCCGGTTCCCCGGTTTCCCGTACGTGGATCAGGGGGCAGTCGCACCCGACTTCGTGACAGGGCCGATCGACGCCATGCGTGGCTTCGTAGCACGTGATGCCCTCGGGAAGCCCGACCAGGCCGCTGGCCTCGTTGGCCATGGCGATGGTGTAATCGTCGGCGTTGATGACGTAGAACGGATTGGTCAGGGATTCGATAATGTTGTGGAGAAATTCCTGTTGGGCGCGCAGGGCTTGTTGTGCCTGGACGCGCTCGGTGATATCACGGGAAATACCGATTAATGCTATCGCCCGGTTCGACTCATCTCGCACGACGGACGTGGAAAGCAGCGTCGGGAACTCGCTTCCGTCCTTGCGCCGGTTGCGGATTTCACCGGTCCACCCCTTCTCGATGGTGTCGCTGTAAATGGACAAGCCGAGTTCGTGCGGGAAATCATCCGTGCGGATGATGGAAATGTTTTGCCCGATCAGTTCATCCCGGGAATAGCCGTAGGTGTTCTCGAATCCCTTGTTCACATACAGGATGTTGTTATCGAGATCGGTGATAACCACTGCATCCATGACGCTGCGGAGAGCGTTGCTCAACAAGGCGACCTGGCGTTCCGTTTCGATTTTACCGGTAATATCTTCGACGGTGGTTACCACCGCTTCCACGGTGTTGGAGCGGTCGAAGAGAGGGGCGGCATTGATCGACAACGTAAGCTCCCGTCCGTCGGGCGTGGCGATGATCATACGTTCGCCGTACACGGGTAGGCCGGAATCAAGAACGCGACGGTAAGGAAGCTGTTGGTGGTGGACGGGAACGCCGTCGAGATTCGTGGCTTGCCAATCCATCTCTTTCAGGGACATCCCGACCACCTGCTCCCGGCTGGCGCCGAAGATGTTCTCAATTTCCGCGTTGGCAAAGATGATGGTGTCCTCGCGGTCGATTACGAGAATGCCGCCCGGGCTTGTTTCCATGATGTGATTGAGCAGGTCGCGTTCGCGATACAAGCCTATTAACGCTTGTTGATGTTTCTTCTCTATCCTCAGAATAAGGTAGACGAAGCCGATGTACAGAAGGATAATAAAAAGAAGATGTGTCCATCCATGCATGTCCACAGGGAAGATGTCTTTTGAAAAGACGAAATAATCCAGGGACATCACCACGAGGCCACAGGTTGCAAGCATTGCTAATGCAAGCATGTAATACTTCCTGGATGGAAGGGAGGGAGGGTATAACGACGCGTGGAACGAATACGGATTGCCCGCGATATGTGCATGCATATTGGGCTGGGCCTCCGGTCCGGAATTTCCCTTGCCTGCGTCGGTACTTCGAGGAGTGGACGCGGACATTCCGGAGACGTCGTTCGCCGGGGAAGTGCTCCTATTCATACCCCTCCAGATTCAGTAGAGGTTGCTTGTATACCTGCCGCTTATGGAAAGATATATCCCGGCAATGAATAATGGAAAAAATTTCTTCGCGGGGATTGCGAAAATTGCAGATTTTTCTCCCTTACGTCGTGAA
>JAJRXL010000241.1 GCA_024276335.1 Bacteroidota bacterium | reverse complement strand
AGGACGTCCGGGTCTCCGACCACGTTGCCCACGTCGGTGCCGCTCTGCCACGCGCGGAAATTCCCCACGAAGGCCTTATAGACCGCTTTCATCTTGGTTACGGCGAACGCGGGCATCTCCTGCCTGCGGTCCCCGATCATGGACAGCGCCATGGGCGGACGTGGCATGGGTGGCGGACAGGTAATGCTGACCGGTGACTGGACAAGACCGTTTTCCAGGACGATGAATTGGGACGGTGCAAGATGTTCCTGGAAAGCGTAGTCGCAATAGATCGTGATGGGAATGTGGACCTCAGGAAATTGCGAAAGATCGGGCGTCCCGGTGCGCAGGTCGATTTGTGCGACCAGCGAAGTACCGGTCTGGAAGACCAGGGCAAGAATGAAGATATGAACGCGTCGTGCCATCTTTTTGTTGGAGTCGTTTGAAACGTCCTTCGACAATATCCAAATCAGTTATCGTTTTATCAATTTTTCTTGGTGAATTTCACTCCTGCAGGAGATCACGGCACAGTGTTTCCAGGCGGCGGGAAACCGTTTCCGCGTTCGGATTGCCGGGTACAATTTTTGCCTTCGTCGAAGCCAGGGTCTGGAAGTTGGCCAGGATCTCGGGGAGGATAGCGACATCGAACACGGGGATAACGCGCTCCGCGAGATCACAGGCAAACCGTAGTTGATGATCGTCCACGTGCTCCCCGAGGTCGGGGCGCCGGGGAACCACCACGGGGATTTTGCCCTCGTGCAACGCCAACATCGTCGAGCCCGACCCGGCGTGACAAATGTACACGCGGGATTCCCTGATGTAGGCGACCATTTTTTCAAAAGGGAAAAACGGTTGCAGCAAGCCTTCCATGTCCGGTGGGGGCGCGTAACCGTATTGCACCACGAATTCTTCCTCGCTGTGAGCCGCGAGCCGGGCCACGGCCTCCAGGAGCCGGGTAAAGGGCACTTCATGTGTTCCGACGGATACGAATATCATACGACCGGTCCTATGTATTCGGAACGAGGGAAACGAGACACCAGCGATTGACGCTGGACGAGGAAACGGTCGCCGACCGGGAAGATCAACCTCGCCGTGAGCGACGGCTTGTCCATGCGGGTAAACATTTCGATATACACCGTCTTACAGCGAAAGAACAACTTGCCGATCCAGAAAAACGGCACCGCGATGCCTGCTCCGGTGGATACGATGACGTCCGGTCGTTCTTTCCGTAAGACCCGGATAGCAAGGATCGTATTTCGAACGAGGTTGGGAATATTCCGGTTTGTCGGGTAACTTCCCCAGGCAACCGACTCCCCGTTCAGGAGGTTGGTTGCGTCGGGTTTCGGAAACGTGACCCAGAAACGCCGGTGTTGACTCCACCAAGGTTTCAGGTTATACAGTTCGAACAGGTGCCCGCCGCTGGAACAGACCAGGCAGATGGAATAATCGGTGTCCTGTTTATCAATGGAATGGGTCATTACGTGAATCGTCTCTGCTCTGTCCGAGGGGGCACGAATTCTACACAAGAATATTTGCCGTTTTTTTGTAAGTTGTGCAAGTTCTATGAACGAAAAAGATATGCAACCGCTGATGGATGACCGGACGCACCGTCCGGCGGATTTGCTTGTTCCAAAGCGCGAGCGCAAGATACTATATCTTGTTCTTTTTCTCCTGACCTTGGCGACAACCACGCTCTCGGGTATGCTCTGGCGGATGGAAACCGATCTCACGAATTTCTCGGTCGGTCTGCCGTACGCCTTCTTGTTGTTGTTTATCTTGTCCGCCCACGAATTCGGGCATTACTTTGCGGCCCGGTACTACGGCGTGAAGACGACCCTTCCGTACTACATCCCGGTTTTTCTTCCCGGGTTCATCAACTTCGGTACGTTCGGGGCCGTTATCCGGATGAAGCAATACCCGACTTCGCGGAAAGCGCTCTTCGATATAGGCATCGCCGGGCCTCTGGCAGGCTACGTCGCTTCCCTGGCAGTGTTGATCTACGGGTTCAGCAATCTTCCCGGGCCGGAATACATTTTGCATCTCCATCCGGGTTTCGATCTTGCGACGGGCACCATTCCCGGAGAGACCGGCATGCCCGTGGTGACGTTCGGCAGTTCCCTGATGTACTCGTTCCTTTCTCACGTCGTTCCTTCCCAGAGCGCGTGGGTTCCCCCCATGACCGAGATGTACCATTACCCGTTTCTTATCGCCGGATGGTTCGGTCTCCTGGTTACCGCGATGAATCTTATTCCCGCCGGCCAATTGGACGGGGGGCATATCTTGTACGCCATGGTCGGGCCGAAGCACGGGCGCATCTCCAGGATCGTAACAGCGCTTTTAATTGTTTTCGGAAGCCTGGCATTCCTGCCCATGCTTTTAGAGATTCTCTTTTTTCCCGAGTGGGCAAAAGCCTTGTATGCGTTCATCCCTGCCTGGGATTCGATTTTCAGCGCAACGTGGCTTTTGTTCGGCTTGTTGATCCTGTTCATGATCAAGCTCGATCATCCGCCCATCCCGGACGTGGAGCCGCTCAGTCCCGGCCGCGTGTACCTGGGGTGGTTGAGTTTGTTCATTTTCGTGGTATCGTTTACGCCGGCGCCCATCTATCTCGGTGGGGTGCCTCTTCCGTGAAGACAAGAAAAAATATTGCATTTCAACTGAAAAAGGGCAGTTTTATGGGATGGATGGAAAAGTCCATTGACACGAATCCACCGGCGGTAGTATGTTTGTTTTGCCTCCTTGATTGTTCGAATTGAAGCCGGGGTGTGTTTTTTTGCCCTGGCTTCTTTATTACAAATGAACTTCACAATGCACAAAATACTTCTTTTCATCCTTGTCTCAGTGTTCCTGGTTGGTTGCTCCAGCGACGATTCTGTCATTGACAGCGTCTTCAGCGGTGGTCTTCCCCATCTTGAGCGGTTGCAATTGAGCGCTTACGAATTCGATACCGATTCCACTGGCACCGGGGGCGTAAAATCCCCCGACGACCCGGTCGTTTTGCCGTTCCGGATTTCGATTGCCGGGGTTTCCACCTCCGAGGCAGGCCTGGAGCGGGCGAGGTGTACGGTTGCCGGGGCGGGGTCTGCCCAAGCATCCATCGATACGATCCTTGTCTTTCCGAAAGCCGTGGATTCTCTCGATGCGGAACTGGCGTTGCACATCCGCCGGGGGGACGTGGGCGTGTACGAGATTGAGGTGATAGGCTGGGACACGAAGGGCAGGGTATTGAACCGGTTGCGTTCCACGCTCCGCGTGAGGAACGGGAGTTTCGCCCCGGTTCTTACGAATCTTTCCGCTCCCGACACCGTGATCGTGCCCGACACCGGTTTCGTCCTGCTTGATTTCCAGGTTACTGTGACCGATTCCAGCGGCATTAAGGATATCCGGCGGGTCCAGTTCAACACCTTCCTTCCGGATGGACGTCCGTCATCGTCCAACCCCTTCCAGATGTTCGACGATGGCTTGGCCGTGCACGGCGATGCGATCGCCGGGGATGGGGTCTATTCCCTGCGTGTTCAATTGCCTGCCTCGACGGAACGGGGACGCTATCGCTTCGAGTTCCAGGCTTTTGATTTCGGCAATCTCCCTAGTAATATCATCATCCATTTCGTTGAAGTCATTTAAGGATTCCATGCAACCGTTTCTCAAAGTCGCATTTATGTCCACGTTCATCCTGACATCGGGATTTCTGCTCCCCCTCGACGGGCAGGTCGTCGGGCGACAGCCGTTTTTCCCCGGCGAATCTGGGTACGAAGCTACCGACAGGCCCGCGAGTAATTCCGCCGTTGATTTCCTTGTCCGGGGCGATACGCTGTGGGTCGCGGGAGGCAAGGGGCTGAGTTGGACCACCGACCGGGGGGCGACGTGGAAGAATTTCACGAACGTGGCTCCTTTCGGAGAAGAAAGCATTGCCGCTCTGGACGCTCACGGGGCGGTCTTCTGGGCCTCGCTTGCAGGCTCGATCAAGGTGGGAGATGAATACTTGCCCGTCGGGAAAGGGCTGGCTTTTTCCACGGATAACGGCGGGACGTGGCAGCGCATTGATCAGCCCATGGAACCGGGGGACATGAAGGTGTACCAACTCCAGTACGGGGATAACAAGATCGATGCGCTGGCGGTGACTGTCGATGTGAACAATATTACCTACGACCTGGCCGTGACTTCGGACGCCGTCTGGATAGCAAGTTTTGCGGGCGGATTGCGCAAATCGACGGACATGGGGGCAACGTGGCAACCTGTTATTCTTCCTCCGGATCACCTCGATAGCATCGCTCCGGAAGATACGCTGGATTTCGACTTGTCACCGGTGAACCGCCCTGACCTGGGATTGACGGGAAATCTCAATCACCGCGTCTTTTCTGTCATGGCGGAAAGCGATAGCGTGATCTGGGTCGGCACGGCAGGCGGGATCAATCTCACAACGGACGGCGGTATTTCCTGGAGGAAATTCAACGCGACCAACCAGGATTACCCCATTTCCGGGAATTTCGTGGTTGCGATTGCGGAGAACGTCGTCAACGGCAGGAAGCACATCTGGGCGGCCACGGTCAACGCCCTGGATTTGAACGAATTCCGCGCAGTCAGCGTCTCCAGCGATGGCGGTGCGAGCTGGCTTGTCGGGTTGCGCGGCGTATTTGCGCACGGGTTTGGCGTGCGGGGGGAACGAGTGTACACGGGGACAGACGACGGTCTCTACTGCTCTCAGGATGGCGGGCGGAGCTGGAGCGGGAACGACCGGTTTGTCGATCCATCCAACCGGCAACGAATTACAAATCCGAACACCTATGCCGTCGCATTCCAGGCTGGCGATTTATGGGCAGCCACGGAGGATGGGCTCGTGCGCTCGACACCGCCACCGGACGGTTGCTACGCCACGGACTGGACCGTTTTCCGGGCGGCGCAACCCAGTACCTCGCTCTCCGACGTGTATGCTTATCCCAATCCCTTCGCTCCCGATGACGAAGTCTGTCGCATTCACTACCGGGTGGAACAGGGATCGTCGGTGACCGTCCAGTTTTACGGTTTCGGAATGACGCCGGTGCGGACGCTGGTGCGGAATGCCCCTCGAAACTCCGGCCGTGAATACGACGAGATATGGGATGGCCGGGATGATTCCGGTCAACAGGTTGCGAACGGTGTCTATTTTTACCGCGTCCAGGTCGGCGAGAACGATCCCGCGTGGGGGAAGGTTATCGTACTCCAATGAAATCAAAGATAGTTCCTCTCGCGATTGTGTTAATGTTAGTCGGCCTTTTGATAATGGGTTGGCGGGCCAGCGCTCAGCTCGAGAGCGTTCCTGGCGGTTTCGGATTGTACGGGTACGGTGCGCGCGGGGCGGGGATGGGCAATGCCGCAGGCGCCATTACGACGGGACGCATCGCCGCGCTCTACAACCCGGCGTTGGCGCCGTTCCAGTCCGAACACCAGGTGTACACCAGCCATGCTTTTTTGAGTCTCGACCGGAGCGTGGAGTACATCAGCTATACCAAGAACCTTGTCCTGCGACACAAGGGCGCCAGACATTTCGGCGACGATCCCGATATTCAGTCGATTGCGGGCGTCTCGTTTTCCTGGGTGCGCGCCGGAGTATCGAACATCGACGGCCGCGATGCCGACGGGTTCAAGACCGGCGAGCTTTCCACGTTTGAGAACCAGTTCTCGTTGACAGTCGCCAACCGCTTTTCCGACCGTTTTTCCATCGGTTTGAATTTCAAATTTTACTATAGCCAATTATACCAGGACGTTTCCAGTTCTGGCTTCGGTTTCGATATCGGCGCATTGTACACGCTGTTTCCACGTTTTACGATCGGAGTAATAACGCAGGAACTTGTCAGCAAGTACGAGTGGGACACCAGCAAATTGTATGGCGTGCAGAACGGCAACCAGACGACTAACGACTTCGCTCGCCACTATCGCATCGCAGGCTCTTACTTATGGCCGGATTCTAGCATCACTATTGGCGCCGAAGTCGATGTCACCAGCCGGAAAACCACATTTGCGCGCCTTGGAGCCGAGTATCGTATCGTGCCCCAGGTGGTCGTACGGGCCGGCATCGATCAACTGGAATTCACGGATTCCGGCATGGAGCCGCGGCCCTCGTTTGGTTTCACCGTGTGGAAACCGTTGGCGTCCTTTGTGCTGGATATTACGTACGCATTTATTGTCGAACCAGTCGCCCCCTCATCAACGCATGTGCTATCGATTATCGTCTTACTCTGAACTGTCCACGCGCATTTGTCTGCTTGCGTTACTGTCATTCGTCAGTCTTGCATCGGTTTGTGCGCAAGGTTCCTCCACAACGGGCATGTCGTACCTCAAACTCGGTGTCGGTGCCCGGGCCATCGGCATGGGTGATATCGGTGTCGTTCTCATTAACGACGGGACCTAGCTCCATTTCAACCCGGCGTCGTTTCTCAGGGAGGAAGGTGCGTCCATCTCCATCATGAGCAATTCCTGGATCCAGGATGTCAGCACCGAGTACCTGGGGATTACGCGCTCCCTGGATAACTGGGGATTCGGTTTTCTCATGTATCACTTGAGTGTTAAGGGGATCGAGGTTCGCGACCGCCCCGGCGACCCCCAGGCAACGTTCGATTCCCAGGATTTTGCCGCGGGGTTGAGCGTGGCCTATCGCCTGTGGCATGATCTTACTTTCGGTATTACCGGGAAATTCTACTACCAGAACATCTACCAGGACGACGCCACAGGGTATGGGATGGACGTCGGTGTATCTTACGTTCCTGATATTGCGGGGTTTTCCGCGGGGTTCTCGCTCACGAATCTCGGTTCCATGAATCCTCTCGTTGTCTATCCGACCGAACTGCCCGGGATTGCGCGTGCAGGCGTCGGGTACATCGGGGCTTTCAGCGATGCCGATGTTGATTTCGCTCTTTCCACGTCTATCGCGAAGTTGCTCAAGGGCGATGAGGTGCACCTGCAAGTTGGCGGAGAGATTACTTACATCGGGTTGATCTCCGTGCGTGCCGGGTACCAGACCGGTTACGACAACCGGACGGGAATTTCGGCCGGTCTTGGCCTGACATATACGGATCTTCATTTTGACTACGCTTTTACGCCGTTTCAGAGAGAATTTGGTTTCGCTCACGCCGTTTCATTGTCTATCGACTTGTAAACGGGTCGGCATTATTCCGTTTTCCGCGGCCGCCCGTTTTCCCGCTTTTCACGAGTTTACATGTCTTGCCTCATGCCACGCGCACAACATTATCGTCCCCGGTTTTGTCTCGTCTTCATGGGCGACCCGCGGAAAGACTCGCGGTGCTGGAAATTCGCGCGGTCGCTACGGGAACTGGGCGAAGTGACGATCGTCGGCGCCGGTAGGGCGCCGGAAAATTTCAAGCTGGACGGTATCGTGGTTACGTTGATTCCGGCTTTTTCCCGGGAATCGTTTCCCGCCGCCTGGTCGTCTTTTTACGCGGGAGCGCGCACGGCCGCGTCCTCTCTCGACGCCGATGTGTATCTTGCCACCGATCTGTACTCGTTGCCGGCGGCGGTTTCTGCCGGACGGCGCAAGATCGTTTGGTACGATTCGCGTGAATTGTATTCCGACCTTTCCACTCTTCAGGGCAAGCCGCTTCGCAGGACGTTCTGGAGGATGGTGGAAAAGAAGTACTCCCGGCATGCGAAGATGGTGACAACCGTCAACGAATCCATCGCAAGTATCCTGCGTGATCGGTTCCCACGGGTCGAGGTGATCAGGAATTACCCGTTGTCGGTTCGGCACGAGCGGGATGAAACGTTCCGGAGACGGTGCGGTGTTCCTCCGGCAAAATTCCTTCTCCTCTCGCAGGGAGGATTGCAAAAAGGGCGGGGCGCGTTCGTGATTCTTGACGCCATCCAATCCCGTGTTGATGCTTCCATCGTCTTTCTTGGCGATGGTCCGTTGCAAGGGGAGATCGCGGCGTACGCGGAAATCCTGGGAATGCGCGAGCGTGTGTGTTTTCTTCCGGCAGTGCCTGTTCATGACCTCCCGGTTTACACCGCGTCCGCGGATATCGGCTTATGCGTGATTGAAAACCTTGGACGCAGTTATTACCTAAGCCTTCCCAACAAGCTTTTCGAGTACATCATGGCCTGCGTGCCGGTGGTTGCCAGCGATTTCCCGGAACTGGGAGCCGTTGTTCGTGAAGAAGAGGTCGGATGTACGTGCGACCCGGGGAAACCGGAATCCATCCGCGCGGCAATCGACAAGCTTCTGGATGACAGAAAGACGTACGAGAAGTGCAAGGAAGCGTGCGTATCCGCTAGGAATCGGTTCAAGTGGGAACGGGAAGAAAAAGCGCTGCGCCAAATCGCGAAGGAATTGACGGGCAGGTAACGATTTTCACTTTCCACATCGTGGCGATGCGTATTTCTATTTTCTGCTTTAATCCGAATCGAGCGCTGACCGCATCTTGTCCTTCCAGTCGGGAGAGAGATTATGTCGCTGCAATATTTCCAGGATTGTTCGGCACATTTCCCTGTACATCTCCTGGTAAACCCGGTTCGTGGAGAGCACCTGGATATGTTTCGCAACGGTATCCACGTCGCCGCGAATGAGGGGACCCGTGATTGCTTCGTGGGGCGGCAGGTGGGCAAGGGCATTGATGGAGGTCTGGGACAGCGGGAGCAACGCTTCGCGCGCCGTGTTTTCCGGTACGCCGAGGGTGGCCAGGATGTCCAGGGCAGCGCCGAAACTGGCGGTGATGAAGTTGGAGGCGAACACGCATGCCGCGTGATAGAGCGGTTTCTGGTCTTGGGGAATAACCATCGGTTTCCATCCGAACAGGCGGGCGAGACGTTGTGCCGCCTGCAAACCGTCTTCAGTTCCCTCGATACCCACGTATATATTTTCCACGACTTCGGGACGAATCTCTACCGAGTAAAACGTCTGGATGGGATGGAAGGAAAACACCGTCCAGCCGTGTTCCGCAAGTGGCGACAGGAGTGAGGAGCCATGCACACCGGAACAGTGGAAACATGCCGTGTGCTGGTTTTGTGTTTTAATGCGTGCGTCGAGAAGATTGACAACGTCCGCAATAACGTCGTCCCGGACGGTGAGCGCCAACCAATCCGGCCACGGCTCATGTTCCGGAATATTGGCGTACGCCTTGGCCCCGGTCTTGGCGGCAAGTGCCTGTGCACGTGAGTACTTGGTACTGATGATGTTCAAGACCGTGATCCCGTGATTTTTCATCACGTGAGCGATGGCGGTTCCAACGCGTCCCGCTCCTATAATCCAGGCGGTCGCGTCAGGCATTACTTTCCCGGTGACCGTTCTTCCAGAACAGGGCAGAGAGGTACCCCACGACGGCGGAAGTATCGCCGCTGACATCACCGGATGTGCATTGGGCGATAACCCGCGCACGATCCGCTCCCAGCTCGCGGCAGGCAAGCATGGCGGCGGCTATCGGTCCGGCTCCACAGGCCTCGGTGCGGGATGCCGCAAGATCGGCCATGAACTGGTAGGGATCGAATGCCTCGATGTCGCGGGCGGCGACGGTATCCAGTTCGCGCGCGCGAGATTGCGGGTAGTAGTGGGAAAGGTCGGAAGAGGCGACGACAAGGCATGAATCCGGATCGACGTGTTTTGACAGCGCGGCTGCAAATACCTCGCATGTTTGAAGAGTTTGATCGCCCATGACGGCAGGCAACAGCTTGAAATCATCCAGCACAAGTTGAAGAAACGGAAGTTGAACTTCCACGGCGTGTTCGGCGCGGTGACCTGTCGATGAGGCGAAGAGCAAGGCGCTCTCGGCGGTCAGCTTTTCCCGCAGCGCGGTATCGATCGGGATCGTGCCGAGAGGAGTGCTGTACGCGTCACCGTGGTAGATGGACACACCGCTGAATGGATCCCTGTGGCTGGGCGAAATCACAATCACGGTATCATAGGTTGTACCCTCAAGTACCGCGTAGGCCGCCGCCGCCACCAGACCTGAATACATGTAGCCTGCATGCGGAGCGACAAGCCCCGTAACGTTTCCGGCGATACGTGGTGCGGAAGCATTTTCGAGCATGCGCCGGATATCGTGTGCCAGTGTCTCCCGGTCCGCGGGATAGAACATGCCGGCAACCGCCGGTTTCCTGACGAGGTACCCGTTATTCATTTCCCATCTCGTCTTCACTGAACACTGTTGCCGTAAACTTCCAGAGTTTCGCGTCCGGGTCCTTCCAGGCCGACCCGGGCAGTCCAGCTTTTATGCAGACGTTCTCGAGGAATTCTTCCGCTGTCCAACCGCGCTCGCCGGCAACCTGGGGCAGAAGCAGGCCCCGTGTCCAGGCTTTTTCAATTATCAAACCGTGGACTCCGATGATGATTTCTTCGGGTGCGGTGAGCGGTTCCGGCGGCGAAAGGACGGAGATCTCGATGGAGAGATCATCCAGCTCGTTCAAGGTAACGGGTTCGAAGCGGTAATCTGCGGACGCGGCCTGGATGGCCATGTTCTGAACGACCAGGTATAGCGGTGATCGTGGTTCGATGGTACCGATGCAGCCGCGCAGCTCGCCGTGTTTTCTGAGTGTCACGAACGCCGCCCCGGGTCCCTTCAAGACGGCGGAATCCGTCTGGACTTCCGGCAGAGGCGTCCTTTCCAGGGTGCTTCGAATGGCGTCCCGGGCAATTTCAAGGAGTTGTTTTTTTTCGTCTTCAGTTAACACGGTACACTTCCGCCGGTAAAATATTGATTTTTCTTTCCCCCTTCAATTTTTCTTCAATGATTCATCACGTCGTGGAATGGGAGGCAGCGCGGTGTCTCTTGCCTTTCCTTCATTGCTGTGATAACTTACAATAATAGAATTTCCTGCAAATGTCTCCAATATTTTAGGAGCGGGTCTTGTGCAGGGGAGGATGCGAACAGTTTGCAAGCCGACGATAACGTCGGAGCGATCGTAGATGAGGGATGTTGTCTTATTTGAGAAAGGTTTTAACGGGATGGAACGAATAAAGAACAAAATACGGCCGGTACTCTTCGTCGTTACGGCCCTGGGCATAGCACTTCTTGGCATGCCCCCTTCGATGCATCAATTTCCGGATACCCCCAGGGTAGATGTGTCGTCGGTGAGCAAAGGGGAAAAGATCGGGATGGCATTGGAGTGGTTCGTGTATCAACGCACCTACAATTCGCGCGTGCCGTTGGACGAGGGAAGAAGAGCAGCCGTGCAAAGCTTGAAGGAGGCCGTTGTTTGGAACGCCCTGGCCAAGGAAGGGTATGCAAACCAGTGGGTTTCCCTGGGGCCGGAGAATTATGCCGGACGAATGCGCGCCATTGCCGTCGATCCGAACGATGGCAATATCGTGTACGCCGGAGCGGCCTCGGGTGGCCTGTGGAAGTCGTACGATGGCGGAGCCTCCTGGGTGCCGCTCACTGACCACCTGCCGTCTCTCGCAATTGGTTCCATTGCCATCGATCCGAATAATACCCAGCGTATCATCATCGGGACGGGAGAAGGCACGAACAACTGGGATCGTGTTTTTGGCGACGACGTCTATCGCAGCGAAGACGGAGGAAACACCTGGACGGCGCTGAACTTGCCGCTGCCTCTTCACGGGAAAGCGTTCAACAAGATTGTCATCCATCCCTTGTCGGCGGATACAATTTTTGTCGCAGCGTCGTTGTCAAGTTCAGGCGGGGTGTATAAAACCACCAACGCGGGGAAAACGTGGCAGAATGTCATCAGCGGACCGGCGCGCGATATCGTCTTGGATCCTTTCGAACCTTCACGGCTGTACGTGGCCATGGGTTTTTCAGGCGGATCGGGTGCGAACGGCATTTACCGGAGCGATCGCTGGGGAAAACGTTTTTCGTTCGCCCGTCTGGCAAACGGGCTTCCCAAAACGGATTCGATCGGCAGGATTCAGTTAGCCATCAGTCCCTCCAGGCCGAATACTCTTATAGCCGTGATCGTCAAGCGCAACTACCGCAATAACGACGACTTGCTGGGGGTCTATCGTACGACGGATGGTGGTGATTCCTGGCAGCGGATGCCTGCTTCGAACCTCCTGAATTTCAGGAAATTCATGAACGGTCAGGGTGATTACAATCTCGCCGTTGCCTTTCATCCCCGGGATGAGAACATCGTTTTCGTGGGCGGGATCAGTATCTGGCGAAGCACGAATTTTGGTGAATCGTTTATTCGTGTCTCGGGGTCGTCGGATCCCCTGTACCCGGTTCACGTTGACCAACATGTGTTTGCATTTGACCCGGTAAATCCATCTCGCATGTACGTGGGGAATGACGGAGGGATGTACCGGTGTGAGAATACACGTGCAACCAGCCGTCTCCAATGGACGAATCTCAACAACGGGCTGGTGACGTTCCAATTTTATGCCATGGCGTTCGATCCCCAGGCTCCCGAAAAACTCTATGGTGGAACACAGGACAACGGCACGAACAAGGGTGTTGTCGGAAGCGGTGCATGGAACCACATCCTCGGTGGTGACGGAATGTACGTTGTCGTGGATCATAAGAATTCGAACATCATATACGCGGAATCCCAGTTCGGAACTATACGGAAATCCACGAACGGCGGGTCAAGCTGGATGAACATCAGGGCGGGGATCAACCCTTCCCAGCCTGCGCACTGGGTAACGCCGATTGTCATGGACCCGCTGAATCACCTGGTATTGTACACCTCGCGCAACGTCGTGTACCGAACCAATAGTGGCGGGTTGCAATGGACCGCCATCAGTCCTGACCTGACGGGCAGCAACAGCACGTTCAACCAGATATCCTCTATCGCCGTGGCGCCGTCAAATACCAAGGTCGTGTATGCAGTGACCGGAAACGGGCGTGTATGGAGAACGACGAATGCCTCGAGTCCGAATCCCGTGTGGGAGCGAATAAATGGTTCCGGTTCGAAAAAAGTGCCGAACCTGTATCTCACGCGTGTCACCGTCGATCCGGTTGACGCTGATATAGCGTACGTAACCACGTCGAGCTTCGATTCCCGCGCGGGAGTGTACGTGACGTTTGATGGCGGTCAGACGTGGGATAAGCTGAAAGGATCAGGCGCTGATGTTTTGCCGAATGCGCCGGTAAATGTCATCGAGGTGGACCCGTTGGATCCTACCACCTTGTACGTGGGAACGGATGTGGGAATGTACATAAGCGTGGATCAGGGTGCGTCGTGGAAGCCGTTCGGTCGGGGATTTCCGGTTGTCGTGGTGGATGATATCAAGGTGACGCGAACACGGGTGATCTACGCGGCCAGCCACGGGCGCGGCATGTGGATGACCAGCACCGTTCTTGGTGTCGAATCCGATGGCACCGCTCCCGCCACTGTCGAATTGCGCCAGAATTATCCCAACCCGTTCGGTCCCGGTTCACAGTCGCGGCAGTTGCACACGGAGATTTCTTTTTCGTTGAACCAGAGAACTTCCATCGAACTACTCCTTCACGATACCTCCGGCAAACTGGTGAAGACGTTGCTTTCCGGGGCCGTTGATGCGGGAACCCATGCGGTTGTTGTTGATGGTGCGGATCTCACCCCCGGCGTCTATTACTACACATTGTGGACCGGACGCGAAGCCCGTGTGAAAAAAATGGTAGTGGTGAGATGATTGTTTCCCGGCGAAAACACGAAGCGAGGCTATCGGTTCGATAGCCTCTTTCTTTAACAACGTTTCGACGCGTTTAAATACGAGAGGCACATGCAAGAAGATATTTCGTTCGATAACCTGGTAGCAATCGTTGCCCGCTTGCGCAAGGAATGTCCGTGGGACCGCGAGCAAACCTTTGACTCCATCAAGGGACACACCATTGAAGAAGCGTACGAGGTCGTGGAAGCTATCGACGAAAAGAACTACGATGAATTGTGCCATGAACTCGGCGACTTGCTGTTGCACGTTCTGTTCCACTCACGCATAGCCGAAGACGAAGGCTTATTCAACCATGAAGATGTTATCGCGTCGATTACCGACAAGCTGATCCGGCGGCACCCGCACGTCTTTGGTGACACCGAGGTTGATGGCGCGGTGATGGTGAAAGTGAACTGGGAAAAACTGAAACGAGAAGAAGGAAGAACTTCTGCCGTTGACGGCGTCCCCAGGAACCTGCCCGCGTTGCTCAGGGCGACCCGTCTTCAGGACAAGGCCTCCAAGATCGAGTTTGACTGGCCGCACCGGGACGAAGTATGGCAAAAGGTGGAGGAGGAAATCCGGGAGCTCAAATCAGCGGTGAAGGATACGGAACAGGACAGGATCGAAGAAGAACTTGGAGATCTTTTATTCGCCCTGGTCAACTATGCCCGGTTTGTGGACGTCGATCCGGAAGCGGCCTTGCGCAGGACGAATGAGAAATTCATCCGTCGTTTTCAGTACATGGAAAAAAAATTCGTGGAAGAAGGCAAGGACATCCATCGCGCATCCCTGGAGGATATGGATGTGTACTGGGAGGAGGCAAAGACCGCGGCAAGATCGTAGCTTCTCGTACGCGCTGGTCGCAATCACCCGTGCCCATTCCTCCGTAAAAGTGCTTCAAGATAGTCGGCGATTTTGTCCGTTGTTCCCCCGCGTTGTTGAACGAACCTTCGGGCCGCGTCACCTATTGCCTGTCTGTGCTCGCTGTCGGAAAGAAAGCGCCGCAGCATCCGGTACAACTCCCGCCTGGTTTGTACCCTGTACCCACCCCCGGAATCCGTTAACGCGCGGGCTTCCTGGGATTTTCCCGTATGCGGTCCGAATACGACCGGAGCGCCGTACGCGGCGGGTTCAAGCACGTTGTGAACATTCGTGTGAAAGCCGCCACCCACGAAGGCCACGTCAGCGACGGCGTAGAGCGACAGGAGAATCCCTACGCAGTCGATGAGAATTACTTTCTCCCCGGAATAGTGCGCGAGGGCGGAAAAGCGTATGATGGATAATCGCTTGCCCAATTTGAATTCGATCTGGTCGAGATGTTCCACGTTCGGCTCGTGGGGCACGAGGATAAACAGAAGGTCGGACTGGTTGTGATCGAGTTTTTCCATGACGGGAAAGAGATGGTCTTCATCGGCAGGCCAGGTACTTCCGGCCACCAGGACTGTCTTGTGCTCGTAAACGCTCGCCGGGACGAGACTGGT
>JAJRXL010000025.1 GCA_024276335.1 Bacteroidota bacterium | reverse complement strand
TTCCCGCTGCTCGAAATGTCATATGCCGAAGATTGCCAAGTCTGCTATTGCGTACGACATTCATTCACATACCTTCGAAGCGATCTCTCCGGCAAAAACGCTGAAGTACGCAATGCCGAACTCGTGCGCGGTCAGTTGCCATAACAAGAATAACTATACGTTCGGCGTTGATATGAGCAGCGACGTGTTCAGTTCGTGGAACGAGGAAACGGACAAGAACCTTGCGGCACACCTGCTTTTCTGGTACGAGAACCAATGGTTCCATGAAACGAACCCGGACGGCAACGTCGTGAATGCCAAGCTGGTTACAACGCCGCCCACTCTCGACGGCGATGATACGGACGCCGCCTGGACGGGAACGGATTATGTGACAAT
Source organism: Bacteroidota bacterium (assembly GCA_024276335.1). Taxonomy (GTDB): domain Bacteria; phylum Bacteroidota; class Ignavibacteria; order SZUA-365; family JAADGX01; genus JAADGX01. The sequence goes on along the minus strand of JAJRXL010000025.1, from coordinate 1,942 downwards.
TCCCCTCGCTGCAGAAAAGTCCGTAGATGTAAAGGCGGTCTTCACGTCCACCGATTTGTACATGCTCTTCAAGTGGGCCGATCCTACCGCCAGTTTTACCCGCAGCGGTTCGTGGTCGTATGATGGCAGCGCATGGAAAACATCTTCCGGGCAGAGCGAGGATCGTATCGCCATCATGTGGAACATGAACATACCGGAAGCGGCGTGGAACGGGCGTGGATGCATGAATAAGTGCCACCGCAACGTTGACAACAAGAATCCTAACCAAGACAATACTACGTCGGAAGACGATGCTTATCTCCCGCCGGGACATAAAGCGGACATGTGGCATATGAAAGCAGCACGTTCCTTACCTGCTACGAATGCCAGTGCGACCAGTGTAACCGTGGACCCCGCCACGCACGAAGTCACGGCGGGAACGGTCTCCATGGTCGGCTACATGGATGACAAGTACATCGGGCCGTTCGATGCGAATAACGCTCCCGATGGCGGGCGGTACGGTGATGCAGGCACGAGCACGTATTCCCGCAACCGGAACGCCGCTAAGACGGGACCGAAGTACATCGAGACGAATCCTGTTGATTTCATGGATGCCATGGTACTAACCCAGGCGGAAGTCGATGGCGGAGAGGCAGTGGAAGTCGATAACCTGTCCGCGTCCGATGTCCAGACGTATTGGGCCAAGTACGCGGCGCTCGACGCGGTCGTGCCGGAAAGAATTCTTCATGCACCTGCGGGCAGTCGCGGTGACATCATGCAGGCGGCCAAGTGGGAGAATGGCTACTGGATCACGGAAATCAAGCGTGCCCTTAACACCGGCAACAACGATGATGACGCGGTGTTTACGCCGAACGGTAGTTATGCGTTTGGCATTGCCGTCATGAACAACTCCGGCGGCGACGAGCACTGGACCACCGGCAAAGCGGTTGCCACGCTCAACCTCGGTACGACGGGTATAGCAGAGCGGTTGACGGATGTTCCAGGCGATTTCAATCTCGCCCAGAATTATCCCAACCCGTTCAATCCTTCCACCGTGATCGAATTTACCGTTCCACGGCGCGGCAGGGTTGAACTGAAGGTGTTCAGCGCCCTCGGTCGTGAAATCACCGTCCTGATCAACAAGGAATTGGCTGCCGGGACGTACAAGGTGAACTTCGATGCCAGCGGCTTGACTTCCGGATTGTACTACTACCGGATGACGGCAGAGGGCCATGTCGCGACCAGGAAGATGATCCTGATGAAATAAGATCGTTCGAACACGCTGACGGAGACTCCATCCGGAAGCATGAGTACACGATCGCCGGTTTGCTTTACGCGGACCGGCGATCGCTTTTTTGCATACCGTGAATACATGGCAGTCCTGGCGTGGAGGTCTGATACCGGCTCCGTCGAGTGGTAATGCAGAAGAAACCCGGTAGCCCCGGAACAGGCCCGGTTCAGGCATGGAGACCGCGTCAAGGCGTTTCACGCGACATGATTACTGGGGGAGCGTGAAGTCCCACGTGACGATCTCCGGGAGCGAGGCCGGGAAGGCACGCGAGCCGCGGTCGTTGGTGACCGCGATCATATTGTCACGGAAAAGGCTTTCGAGTATATCCACCAGCCACTCGTGATCAGCCCGTGTGAAATCCTGCTTCAAGTGTTTCCCGATATCGATGAAAGAAGCCCGACGCCTGTGGCGCAGCATTTCGACGATCTTTCCCCGGTAAATCCTGCGTGGGATGGATCGTGGTTCAGCGGCGACGATCCTTGAGGCGGGATGGAGGAAGTTGTAGGATGCGCATTCATTTCGAACCGGGCATTCGCGGCACCGTGGCGAGCGCGCCGTGCAGACAAGGGCGCCCAGGTCCATCAACGCCTGGTTCCAATCGTGGTAGGCGCGTGGAGGCAGGCAGGCATTGCTCAGTGCTTTCACCTGTTGCGTCCCGAGGCGATCGCCCTC
>JAJRXL010000024.1 GCA_024276335.1 Bacteroidota bacterium | reverse complement strand
TTGACGGCCATCAGCGCGTCCAAGATGATCTCCGTTGAACAGCTTCATCCTGACGAGGCTCAGTTTGTGGAAATCATCGTGAATGGATACGAGCGCTTGAATGCCTTCGTCGAGAAATCTCTTCGATACGTATCGTTGCTGTCGCGGGAATCCCTGGCCCCATATCACAAGACGCCGTTTTCTTCGCTCATTCACCAGACCCTGGATCAGCTCCAAGAATTAAGCAGGCAGAAGGAGATTACCTGGAACATACGCCTCGACGAAGATTCCGAGGTACTGGTGAATATCGATTCGATTATTACGCCGTTCTACGAGGTGTTTCACAATGCTGTCAAGTTCAGTTCCCAGGGTGGAAGCATCGACATCGTAACAAAACTGAACCCGAATTCCATTTCATGTTTCGTTCATGATCACGGTATCGGTATCGAGCCGGATTTCACCGAGAACATTTTTGATATTTTCTCCATTGCCGATATCCTTCATCATGGGGAGGGGACAGGGTTGAGTTTAGCCATTTCACGACTTATCTTAGATATTCATGCCGGGACGCTGGAAGTTGAGAGCGCGGGCAAGGATCAGGGGACGACATTCATCATCACTCTCCCGATTCATCGAAAGGAAACAACAAGCTGATTTCGCAAAACATATTACAACAATTCATTACTATCGTCTTCAGTGGAGGCAGTTCACATGGCATTTTTTGCAACCTTTATCATGTTTTTCCAAGAAGCAGGAGAGGGTGGCCCCATCAACTGGTTGATACGCAAATTCGTCGAAGGCGGCTTCTTCATGTGGCCCATTCTTGCGTCGCTGGTGCTTGGCCTGGCCTTTGTCATTTTCAAATTCATCACCCTTTCAAAAGCATCTATTAACACCCGGCGTTTCCTGGTTGATGTCAAGAGGGCGTTGGATTCCGGCGGCGTCGAGAAAGCGCTGGAAGTGTGTCAAAAAACACGCGGGAGCGTCGCCAGTGTTTTCCAGGCCGGTCTCATGCGAGCGGAAGAGGGAATTGACGCGGCGGAAAAAGCGATTATCAGTTACGGTGGCATCGAAATGTCCTTCCTGGAACGCGGATTGATCTGGCTGTCCACTTTCATTTCAATTGCTCCCTTGTTAGGGTTTACCGGAACGGTCCAAGGCATGATCTCGGCTTTCGATTCCATCAAGGAAGCCAAGAACATCTCGCCGGAGATCGTGGCAGGCGGTATCTCCATCGCTTTGCTCACGACGTTGTTCGGCCTCGTAGTGGCAATCATTCTGCAGGTCTTCTACAATTACTTCATTGCACGAATTGACAAGCTGGTCGTTGAGATGGAAGAAAGTTCCGTGGAGCTGATAGATTCGCTGATCATGCTCAAATCCGGCAAGAAAACAACACCGTGACCGCCGTTGACGGCATACAAGAAGGAGAAACTTCATGTTTCTAAAAAGAAGAATATCACGTGAAGCCGTGATACCCAGTAGTTCACTGGCGGACATTGCGTTTCTGCTTCTGATCTTCTTTCTGGTTACGACAACGATCGATGTTGACACGGGAATCAGTCTCGTCATGCCACCGTGGATTGAGGATGTTGAACAAGTCAAGGTCAAATCCGAGAATATCGCAAACATTTTAGTTGACGAAGAGGGTAACTGCTTGCTCGATGATCAAATCGTCAGCATCCCGATGTTGAAGGATATCATGATTAAAAAGATCAAAGCGAATGACAAGCTTATCATCTCTTTGAAAACCGTTCGTGCTACACCGTACCGGATATACATCGACGTCCTTGACGAGTTGAAGCAGGCATATAACGAACTGAGGGAAGAGTACGCTTTCAACAAATTCGGCAAGCCGCTTAACCAGGTAACGGAAGCCGAAATGAAAGAGATCAGGAAAGCGATTCCGCAACGGATATCCCTGGCTGAACCGGAAAAAGTGGATTAGAGGAGGATGCTACAATGAGATTTCAAAAGAAACGCGCTAATCCACAGCAGGAAATTCCGACAGCATCCATGCCGGACATCATCTTCATGCTTCTGATTTTCTTCATGGTAACAACCGTGCTTCGGGAATACGATGTTCTCGTAAAATACGAATTGCCCGAAGCCGTATCCGTGGAGAAAATAGAGAACAAGCGCCTGCTCTCGTACATCTGGATCGGCAACGATGAACGCATCCAGATCGACGACAGTATCCTTCCGGTCGAGGAAGTTATGAACGTTGCATACCACAAACGCTTGAGCAATCCAAACGTGATCATGTCTTTACACATTGACAAGGGATCACGGATGGGAGTTGTGCACGACGTGCAACAGCAATTGCGCAGGGCCGATGCATTGCGCATTAATTACTCCGCCCTTCGCAAATTGTAACCGGGTCCATCATAATGCAATGGCAAACATCTTTCTTTGATGTTTGCCATTTTCTTTTTCGGAATAATACGGGTCGCACATCTTCACGCTGATCGATGAAAAATGTGACGGCGAGACTTCATAATTACGAGGACACTCATGAGTCTTAACGAACGGATCGTTGCTGATCTGAAAGGAGCCATGAAGGCAAAAGATAAGGTCAGAATTGATGCGTTGCGCTCCATTCGTGCGCAGATATTGGAATTTGAAAAGAGCGGAAAGGGGACTATTTCCTAAGAAGAGGAATTGAAGATACTCCTGTCCGCCGCAAAAAAAAGAAAAGAAGCTATCGAACAATTCCGGCAGGGAGGGCGCGAAGACCTTGTCGCCGCGGAACAAGCAGAACTCGAAGTCATACAGCACTACCTTCCCGAGCAAATGGATGAGGCCTCCATCCGGCAAACGGCAAAAGACCATATCGAACGCCTCGGGGTCGTGGACATCAAGGACATGGGCAAAGTGATGGGATCATTAATGACCGAACTGCGGGGAAAAGCCGACGGGAAACTCGTACAGCAAATCGTTAGAGAATTGCTCACCGGAGGAGCATGATTCCCGAGTCGTTTACGACTGCATCCGCAAAGCTTGATTTTCATGTCGTTTTAAGCCGTATCGCCGCTTACGCCACGAGTGAACTCGGGGGCGAGGCGGTATTGGCGTTGCACCCCCATACGGTTTATGCCGAGATCCACGACGAGCTGGAGCGCACGCGGGAAATGATCCAATTGCTCGATGCTGGTGACTCCCCGCCACTCGAGCGAATCCATCCCGTTGCCGCGATACTGCATACGGCCTCTCTTCCGGGCAGTATGCTGACCGGCGAAGACATTCGCAAAATTTACGATGTCCTGACGACATCCAGGATCCTCTCCGAGTTCTTTCACCGCAGGGCGGATAAATTTCCGTATCTGTCCGGCCTGCGGAATTTTCTCTTCTTTGACAAGGTACTCGAATTCCATCTGGATCGGGTCGTTGACGAAGAAGGTCGTGTCCGGGACAAAGCCAGTAAGGAAATCGCCCGCTTGCGGCGTGAAATCATTGAACAAACCGCGCGCCTGCGGCATCGCCTGGAGATCATCTTGCGACAGGTCGCGAAGGAAAACCTCGCCCAGGATGAGATCATCACCTTGCGCGACGGGAGAATGGTGATCCCGGTGAAAGCGGCTTTCAAGCATTCCGTTGACGGTTTCATCCATAGCGCTTCCGCGACCGGCCAGACCGTGTACATTGAACCCGCCGAAACCCTCGAACTCAACAATTTTATTCGTGAGCTGGAAATCGAGGAACAGCGGGAAGTCGCCTCGTTGCTGACCGAGCTCACGGCTCGTGTTCGTCGCGTGGCAAATGATCTGATGCAAACGCTGGATACGCTGGCATGGATTGATTCGATCTACGCGCGGGCCCGATACGCCAGGGAACACGAGGCCGTCATTCCCGTCATCGATTCGGATGTGCTGTCTATAAAAGACGGGCTTCACCCGCTCTTGCTGGCGCATAAAAAACGCGGGGAAGTCGTGCCGCTGACGCTGCGACTCGGTGACGATTTCAACACTCTTCTCATAACGGGTCCCAACGCGGGGGGGAAAAGTGTCGCGATAAAAACCGTCGGGCTGCTGGCGCTCATGCTCCAAAGTGGCATCCCCGTCCCGTGCCATCCCGACTCTACTTTCCCTCTGTATCAAAAGGTTTCCGTGGATATCGGTGACGAGCAATCGGTCGAGAATGATATCAGCACGTTCAGCTCCCACGTGCAATCCATGGTTTCCATCCTGGAGCATATCGACGGACGTGAACTCGTGCTGCTCGATGAAATCGGAACCGGAACCGACCCGGCAGAAGGGAGCGCTCTGGCGGCGGCAATCCTGGAAAAGCTCACGAGGTCCGGTGCGCACGTTCTTGCCACAACGCACCTGGGGATGCTGAAAGGATTTGTGAACGACAGCCCGGCGATGGAAAACGCCGCCATGGAATTCGACACCGCGACCCTCGAACCGACCTATCGACTACGCGTGGGATTACCGGGCAGCAGCTACGCCTTCGAAATCGCCCGCAGGCATGGAATGCCCGCGGACATTCTCGAGCGCGCCCGGGACTTGCTCGGTGATCAGAAGTACTCCATTGAACATATGTTGGAGGTCCTTGAACAGAAAGCCCAGGAACTTTCGCGAGAACAGCGGGAATTCCAGGAAGAGAAAAAACGCCTCGAGGCACTCCTGGCGGAGATCGAAGACCGACACCGGAAGTTGAATGAAGACCTGCGCGCAAAGCGTAACGCCGCCGAGGAAGAAGCCCGCAGCATACTTGAAAACGCCAACCGGGCCGTGGAAAACGCCATACGGGAAATCCGGGAAAGCCAGGCCGACAAAATAACGGTCAAGCGCCACCGGGAGGAAATACAGCGACTCAAGAAAGCGCTGCAACCGCAGGAGGAATCGAAACCGGCTTTACCGGACACGAGTGCCCTCGCGCCCAACGACACGGTTGCCTTCAGGGACAACCGGGAAATGACCGGGTTGATACTTGAAACGATGGA
>JAJRXL010000240.1 GCA_024276335.1 Bacteroidota bacterium | reverse complement strand
TGACATCCCGCTTGATTTCTATTCGTGGCACACGTACGGGGGAAGACCCGAGAGCATCAATCCGTATATATTCCATACTTCGGCGCGGCTGGTCCGTGAAACGCTCGACGCGAACGGATTCACATCGACAGCAAGTTACTGCGACGAGTGGAACGCCGGGATCAACTGTAACAACTTCTCCCACTCCGGACGCGGTGCGGCGTATTTCATAGGCGGATTGATATACCAGACGCTGGCAGGCGTGAGCGAATCGTATGTTTACCGGGCGGACAACCATCCCCTTGGCTTGATAAACTCCGACGATTCATGGAAAATAGCGGCCGACGCGCTGGTTGTATGGAACGAGATGACGTCGTCGTCCACGCGGCTTTCACTTACGGGAAACGTGAACGATTCCACGGGATTCACGGCCATGGCCACGAAACGCGGCAATACGGTTTTCGTTGTCACGGGCAACTTCCCAAGCCGGGCGAGCACGGTCCGCCTGGAGGTCACCAATCTCCCCTCGCCTGCCACGTCACGCCGGCTGATCGTTCGAAAGGTCACCACGGACACCGACCGCTTAGCCACCCGTGATTCACTGGTCGTTGCCGGAGCGGGAAGCCTCTCCTGGACTTTTACGATGGAACCGGAATCGATGAGCTTCATCCGGTTGACGCCATTTAGCGAGCCAACCGCGATACGGAATTCAAAAGCAAAGAACCTGCCGCCGCGGGTGCAATTGCTTCAGAATTATCCGGAACCCTTCCATTCAAACACAACAATATCATTCCATTTGCCAAGTCCGGATCTCGTCCGTCTCGACATCCTTGACGTGATGGGGCGCGTCGTGAAATCCGTGTTCCACGCACATCTCGGCGCCGGCACGCATGCGCGCGCAGTGAACCTGGGCAAGCTCTCACCGGGCGTGTATCTTTGCCGCCTTGTCACCGGCACCAGCATTTCGACAAGAAAGATGATGAAGAGGTAGTTTTGGGGCGTGTACGGGCGTATGTATATGCGTACGAGGGATTTGGGTTTTAACGTTCAAACGTTTCCCTTCGCCTCCTTCCGCCTCCGCAAAGCCCCGGCGGACAGGTTGCGCCTTCTTTGTATCCTTTGTGGTGAAAAAACAGCTCGTATCTCGTGTTCGCCCTTCCCCGGAAGGCGCCGCTGCGTGGCGACTCCCCTCAGAGCTACGTTTATGCGGCAATTCCGCGCATCACTCCGTGGTCCGTTGTCCCCTGTTTTATCCGCCAATCCACCCAAATCCAAATCGCTCTTTGGTTCGGCGCATGTTGAACAGACCGACGTTATTCATTAATATATCACTGATATACCGATATAATCCGTTCGACGGCCTCCAGGTTTTCACCCTGGGGATGGCAGGTCGTAATGGAAGAAGTATTTCGCGTTTCAACGGTTAGTATCGAGGATTAATTATGGGGGAGTTGCCATGCGAATGCATCGAATCATGATCATGCTATTCATTATCATTGTGAGCGGGGGCTCTACATCCCTGTACGGTCAGAACAACCCTGACAACAATCCCACGGTCATGATCGTGTTGACCAATCACAGCACGATCGAAGGTATCCTGGAGAAACAGGATGAAAACGTGGTGAAGCTCCGGCTTGCATCCAGGGAACACCGAATCATTGCCAGGAAAATCATCGCCTCCATCAATGAAATAGGGGACACATCTAAAGCCGGCTTGCCTTTTGTCGAGATCGTGTTCCTGGACGGTTCCAAATCCCGTGGATGGATTACTGCCGAACAGCCGGATACGCTTTTCATTGCGATGACCAGCGGCGCGAACATGAGTATCCCGCGAAAAATGATCCGGGAAATGCATGAAATCCAGGCCAGTAATCGTGGGTACCGGTTCGATCCGAACCGGACGCGCTTGTTTTTCACAACAACCGGCAGGTCTCTCCACGCGGGCGAAGGGTATTTCTCCATCGTCGAGATTTTCTTTCCCATGGTCGCGTACGGGTTAACCGATTGGATGTCTTTGGCAGGAGGATTCAGCCTGATGCCAGGCGCTGAATCACAAATGCTGTACGGCAACCTGAAATTCGGACTTCTCACGGAAGGCGAGTTTCAAGCCGCCACGGGCGTTCTCTATATGTCCATTCCGGGTGAGTTCAGCGGGGGAATTGCTTACGGCGCCGCTACGCTCGGAAACAATAACGATGCAGTGACGTTGGGTGCCGGATTGGGATTTGACGCGGAAAACGGTTGGTCGAATACCCCTACTATCGTCGCGGGAGGGGAACTCCGCCTCTCCAACAGCGCAAAATTCATTTCCGAAAACTGGATTTTCGTGAGAAGTGATGAGATGAATGCTATCTTCAGTTTGGGCCTGAGGCTGTTCGGCGAGGATATTGCTGGCGATTTCGCCCTCATGACGACCTCGGAATACATGAGCGAGGGTTTCCCTTTCATCCCCTGGCTTGGGTTTACCTATAACTTCGGACGATAAGCTGATCAAACCATCTATAGGTATAGGCAGTTCCGGTTTCAGATTATCGGTACTGGGTTTTTAGGATATATGCCAATGGGTTCATGATCCTCGTACGGGGACGTAAGACCGGGGATCAAGGACAAGGTGAGGCGGAGAAAAGGAAAAGCGAGGTTGGGATTTGAGACTATCGCTTCTTGAGGGGGTGTGCTTTTCATCGAGCTTTGAATACGGTGCATGGGTCTGAACGTCAAAAACGTTTTCCTTCGCGTCCTTCCGCCTCCGCAAAGCTCCGGCGGACAGGTTACGCCTTCTTTGTGTCCTTTGTGGTAAAAAAGCTCTCAGCTCGTGGCTCGTAGTTCGTAGCATAACCCCGACCTCTTTTTACTTGCCCGGGGAAACCGTTGAAACGGTTACAAGAATTTTTCCCTGTGAACGGTCATCCCACGGATGAATCCGTGGGCTATGATTGAAAACGGTGGAAGAGTTGAACGTTCAAACATTAGAACGTTAAAAACATTCTCCTTTGTGGTCTTTGCGCCTTCTTTGCGTCCTTTGTGGTAAAAAAGCTCTCAGCTCGTGGCTCGTAGTTCGTAGCATAACCCCGACCTCTTTTTACTTGCCCGGGGAAACCGTTGAAACGGTTACAAGAATTTTTCCCTGTGAATGGTCATCCC
>JAJRXL010000239.1 GCA_024276335.1 Bacteroidota bacterium | reverse complement strand
TGCTCTCAATAGTGCACGTAATGTGAGGCTGTCTCATCAACTTGCAGCTCGATCTCTTGGGCGATGCGTGTATGTCATTCGCCTACAATATAATCATAAACGCCATTAATACCAAAAGACGCTTATATCTTATTCTAATTTAAAACTCCGCCTTGCAGAGCGACCTGGAAGGCGGAATGTGCTTAGCCGGGGTGAACATAAACGACTGAACGTCTTCCTGCGCACTCAGGCTACCGGGGGAGTATCTAGGATGTTCAAGTACTGGTGGAGTTCTTCATCCGAAAGATGGTGATCCTCCAGTTTACCATCGAAATAGTCCGCATACGCCGACATGTCGAAGTAGCCGTGACCGCAAAGATTGAAGAGAATCGTCTTCGGTGTGCCTTCCTCTTTTGCTTTCAGGGCTTCGCGAATGACAACGGCAATACCGTGAGTCGCTTCCGGGGCCGCGATTACGCCTTCCGCCTGCGCGAACTTGATTCCGGCTTAGAAGCACTCGAGTTGCTGCAACGCCTGGGCTTCGATCAATTGATCCCTCAGCAACTGACTGACAATAGCTCCGGCACCATGATAGCGCAATCCGCCCGCATGGATAGGTGCAGGGACGAACTGGTGCCCGAGTGTATACATAGGAATGAGGGGTGTCATGCCGACCGTGTCCCCGAAATCGTACCGGAATTCACCCTTTGTCAGTTTCGGACACGAGGCCGGTTCCGCGGCGATACAGCGCACCTTTTTTCCCTCGGTCAAGTTAAATCGAAGAAAGGGGAACGAGATTCCGGCGAAGTTCGAACCGCCTCCAAACGGCGCGATCACGATGTCCGGGAAGTCTCCGGCCATCTCCATCTGTTTCACGGCTTCCAGCCCGAGAACGGTCTGGTGTGTCAGAACATGGTTCAACACACTGCCTAACGAGTATTTCGTATCATCGTTTGTAGCGGCGCGTTCCACTGCTTCAGAAATGGCAATACCCAGGCTGCCCGGTGAATCCGGGTCTGCCTCGAGAATCTGGCGGCCCGCGTTTGTCTGATCACTCGGCGAGGCGATCACGGTCGCGCCCCAGGTGTTCATCATGATCTTACGGTACGGCTTCTGGTGGTAACTGATCTTGACCATGTAAACCTCCAGGTCCAAACCGAACTGGTTGCACGCGAAACTCAGCGCGCTTCCCCACTGTCCGGCGCCGGTTTCCGTGGTCAATCGTTTGACGCCTTCCGCCTTGTTATAGAAAGCCTGTGCGACAGCGGTATTCGGCTTGTGTGAACCGGCCGGGCTTATACCTTCGTACTTGTAATAAATCTTGGCGGGCGTGTCGAGCATCTTCTCCAGGTTCCTCGCACGAAACAACGGGGTCGGACGCCATAACGTATAGACATCGCGGACTTCTTCCGGAATTTCGATCCATCGTTCCTGTGAGACCTCCTGTTTGATCAGTTCCATCGGAAAGAGAGGAGCAAGGTCTTCCGGACCGATTGGCTGCTTGGTACCCGGATGCAATGGCGGCAACATGGGGTTGGGTATGTCCGCCTGTATGTTGTACCAATGAGTGGGTATGTCGCTTTCCTGTAAAAGAATCTTTCTTACCATGTGTTTTCCTCCAGTATTAGTGCTCATGATAAAGTGAATGTGTGATCATCGTGACGGATTTACGGGTGTTGGAGACAAGAAGGGGCGCGGTATGACCTTCCGGCGCATCGTGGTTGTTTCGGACAGCGCGTCTGGTAATGCCTTCCGAAAAGCTGAACGGAAAATGTCGGGCAGGCGCACGTGGATGGATGTTACGGGGATGCATACTGTTCTACAGCTTTTTCATCCATAAAGCACACGGTGATTCTTAAGTGCAAGAGGAGAGATGGCTTCGCAATCCTCTCGGTTTGGGGTGCCGGTAATCCCCGGCATGATTCCTCCAACGTCCATCACGCGTAAAAGCAGAAAACACGTCGCCGATCTTACCCGGGGAATGTACAGGGCGATACAAGCGAATAACGATTCACCACGCCTCCTGGGGGAGACGACGAACGATCAGACTATTGGAGAGGTGCTTTTCCCGAAATTGAGGCCAGTCGAGTCGCTTTCAGGGATCGGCCGGCAGGTGCGTAAGGCAGCGCTAATGTACGTATTCCACAATAAATTCCAAAACACGAATATTCAATCATGTCGTGTTAAAAGTCAGGCAAAAGTACTTTGTGTAAGCAATCCTGCGTATCGTGGCCGTGGGATTCTCGCCGCGCGGCCGGGGTCCAGGATGAGATCGGATTTCATTCGGAAATGTGCGAACGCATGTGCCGGAGGATGAAAGACCGGATGTCCCGGATTTCATGACTGGTGATGCGGTGGCCGGTGTTGTAGAAATGGACTTCGACGGGGCAACCCAGACCGCGCAGGAATTCCACGGTTTCATAGCCGACGAGGGGAGGCAGTAATCGGTCGTGGAAACCGTGGCCGACAAAAACCGGTACCTGGGAGGCATCAGGGTTATGGTGGAGCGCGAGGTCGCGGGGGTTGTTCACGAATCCGCTGAGAGGAATGAGGCCCGCGGTCGGTTGGTGAAAACGCAACGCCGTATCGATGGCCATGGAAGCGCCCTGGGAGAAGCCGAGCAGGAACATGCGGCGGAAGGCAACGCCGCCGTCATGAAGATCTTCAAGCAGGGAGAACAGCATTTCCTGCGCCTCAGCCCGGTACAGGTCTTCGTTTTCGTTGCCGTCCAGCGGGAACCACACCCTGGCGTCCTCGGCGTGATTCGAAAAGAAGGGAGCGGAAGGCAGTATCCACGCTGCGCCTGGCAATCGCAGGGCGTGTGCGATCACTTCCAGCGAGTGCTTGTTACCGTCCCGGCCGTGCAATCCGATGATCAGGAACTCGGGGGCATCAAGAGTACGGGGAACAGTGATGTAATCGAGACTCTCCATAACACCGGGTAATATAGCGATGTTCGGGATGGGAAACGGAGAGCCCCTGATCGCCGTGGCGCCTTACCGGGTACTTCCTTTTTCCCACTTGACGAGGTACGGCAGGGCAAGTGAAACGCCAATGATAACCGCAAAGAACACGGAAAGCTTGAGCATGAGTATCCGCGGCAGCAAGAGAAGAATCAGCAAGGGGATCACGAGCGTAAAGACAAGCGCGACAACGCGGGACCACGTCTTGAGCCGGTACGTCGTATCACAGGAAGGGCATTTCAGCGTACGGTTACGCAGCGCGGGAAAGAGAACGGACCAGAATGTAAACTCGTGACCGCATGTGCTGCAACGATGGAGTGAAGGTGATTCGGACATGAAAAGACAAGTTCCTTTCAGAGGTTAATGAGTCGGTTTCGTTGATGCAAGGGCGGAAAGAACGATACGGATTTCCGCGTACGTCACGTCGTCCGGAACGACGGCCTTGATACGCTTCAGGTCGGTGGAATGCACGGCAATCGATGCCCGCTCGATGGCTTTCCGATGCTCGGCATCGACAAGTGTGTCAAGATTGATGGCAATGCCTTTTTTTATCAGTTCCGAGATATGCTGGGATATTGTCCCTTCGGTCAGTCCGCGTTTTTCCGCAACCGTGGAAAGGGTGAACCCCTGAACGACCAGCTCGAACGTGGCCCGAAGGGATGCGGGAAGATCGGGAAGAACGTTTCTCGATTTTTCCAGGGCGTCCAGTAGCAGTTTCCTATCCAGGTGATCGAGTATGGTTTGCAGCAGGGCGTTTCCACAGCGCTGGAACGTGGCCGGACCCATGCCTTCCACGGCCAGGCATTCTTCCCTGGTGCGCGGAAGCGTGTTGGTTAACCTGCGCAGCACGACGTCCGGACATAGACTGTGCGACGGGATGTTCAGCTTTTGGGCGAGTCGGCGCCTGGTTTTTCGCAGCGCATCGTACAAGTCCCTGTTTTCAACGGCCAGCTCGCCGATTTCCGAGGGTCGTGGAAGCGACAGGGGGGTGACCTCTATTCCCAGCGCGTCCCTGCCGGCGCTGGTCAGGTACACGGAAGGTCGGACGGTTTCCGTGCGTTCCAGGAGCCCGAAGTCGATGAGATGGTCGATAGCCTGCAAGATCGCCTGGCGGTCGTAGTCCCGCAAGGTTCCAAACGACGCGGCTTCGTACAGGCGAAAGTTGGAAATGCGCTTCGTGTTTGCTCCGCGAAGCACGTCTGCATAGGTTGTTCTGCCGAACTTCCCCTGCAGCTCGGCCACGCAGTGCAGGAGGTGGTACTGGTGGCGCTCGATAATTTCTTCTACCACGTCAACCGGGCGACTCGAGGTTGTGCAGTTGTCGCACCGCCCGCAGGTCCCGGTGGTATCGGTCTCGTGGAAATATTCCAGGATGAGGTTGCGGCGGCATTGGTGGCTCGTGCAGTAATGCTCGATGGCGTGCAGCCGGGAGAATTGTCGGCGTGAGGCTTGCAAGAGGCGCGTCGCCTGGATCCTTAGGCTGTTGGCACGCACCCGCGGCGTGATCAAGGCAATGCCCTGACCGGGGGATCCCAGGGAAAACTCGATGATACCGAGCTTGTCGAGTTCCCGCAACCCGATCGCCACGGCTTCCTCCGAAAGAAAGGAGTTTTCCGCCACTTCGGCCAGGTTGATTCTGACCGGGTGAAAAAACCCTTCGCCGCCCGTCGCACGGAGCAACGCGACACTGACAGGTTGCAGCTCCTCGGGAGCATTTCTTATAAGCCATTCCCGCACTTCCAGTGGGCGGAAGAGGAAGCGGACCGTCGCGCCCGCGTAGGAGCCGGAGATGCGGCGAATGTACCCTTCTTCCTCCAACAGGGTGAGGGCGGCATTGACCTGGATGGGGTTGAGGTCGTCGTAGTTCGCGGCGATGTTTTCCGCAGTCAGCGGCAGGAGGTCCCTGTACTCGTGGCCGAGCGGGTTCCCGGCGTATTCATGGAGAAACGCGTAGACCTTCTTAACCTGGTCCTTGGACGGGGAGGAACTCTGGATGAAATACTCCTGGAGCCTGCGATCCTGGGGTGAGTAGAACATTACGCAGAGTGCCGGGTCTCCGTCCCGCCCGGCGCGGCCCGCTTCCTGGTAGTATTGCTCGATGGAACCGGGCATTTCATAATGGATGACGAGACGGATGTTACGTTTGTCAATTCCCATGCCGAAGGCGGTCGTGGCACAGACGATACTGAGTTTGTCGTGGAGAAAGTCCTTTTGCACCTGGACGCGTTCGTCATCCAGCCTGCCCGCGTGGTAGGCGGCGGCGGAAATACCGTGACGGCGAAGATACTCGGACAACTCCTCGGTTGTCTTCCGGGTGCCCGCGTAAACGATGGCGGGAACATGCCTCGAGCACAGCTTCAACAGCGCTTCCCTTTTGTTGCCGCCCCGCTGCACCTTGAACGTCAGGTTGGGCCGATCGAAACCGCGAATGACGATAGTCGGTTCCCGCAGGCCGAGGTGCCGCTCGATGTCGTTCCGCACATCGGGAGTAGCGGTGGCCGTGAATGCTCCCACGGTCGGCTTTCCGAAGAACTCGATGGTGTTCGGCAGCTTGAGATAGCTGGGCCGGAAATCATGACCCCAGGAGCTGATGCAATGCGCTTCGTCAACCACGAAGAGGCGCACGGGCACGTGCTCGAGTTGCCGGAGAAATTGCGTGCTTTCGAATCGCTCCGGCGCCACGTAGAGGAGCTCGATTCCACCGCGGCGCACCTGTTCCAGCCGCGCCTGGATGTCGCGGAAATCGAGCATGCTGTTGATGAACGTGGCGGCGATCCCGATCCGGTTCAACTGGCGCACCTGGTCTTGCATCAACGCGATCAGCGGGGTAACCACGATCGTCAGTCCGTCCAGGAGCAGGGCCGGAAGCTGGTAGCAGAGGGATTTTCCGGCCCCGGTGGGAAGCACGGCCAGGATGTCTTTTCCACCCAGGAGCGCGGTGATGATTTCTTCCTGCCCCGGACGGAAATCGGCGTGGCCGAACCGCGCGCGCAGAAGAGCTCTTGCTTCCTCGATATCAACCTGGCCGCCCATGATACTGAAAGTGAACTCAGGAATAGTATGGCTTCAGTTCGTGCGCCATGTAAGCGGTGACGGCCGCGATCACCCCGAAGTCGTCGAGATACCCGACCAGCGGAGCAAGGTCGGGGATGGCATCGATGGGAGAAATGAAATACGCCAGGGCGCCGACTACCACCGCTTTCCGGTACCACTTGATTTCCGGGTCGGTCATGTACCGGAACAAGGCGATGACGTCCTGCGCGAACCGGATTTTCTTTCCAACCTTCTCCATTTTTTCTTCGAAGCCGCTGCGCACGTAGTCCTCTTTCTGCGAATACTCGGCCTCGCTTTTGGGGATCTCGGGCACATCCGGGGTGAGCTGCTGCGATACTGTGGTGTCGTGTTCGTTCATCTTTGTATCCGACCGGCTTGATGGAAAAACGTAATGGATAAATAAGATAGGAGCATCCGCGTTAACTCTCAAGACGGGCGGTCATTTTCCCTGCCAGGCCGTGGCACGCGGACACGGTGGCGACCAGGAACGCAGCGTTGCCGCGCTTCCCCAGATGTTCGATGCCCGCGCGGATTGTCCGGAGTAGTTCGAATGCCGGGAGGGCGAATACACCGTAATACAGCTCCTTCGGGTAGAACAGGACGGGGTAAAAATCGTGCTCGTCGGCAAAGGCGCGCAAAGTCCCGGGCATGTCCCACGTCTTCGGGGACTTTGTGGCGGGGCAAAGGCGCGGTTCGATACAGGTCCGGGGGCAAGTCCAGGTGGCGAAACTCAGGGCGTGCATGCCTGAAGGCAAGCGGGACGAGTACGGGGTCTGGGGAGACTCGTCAAACGGTTGCTGGACGCAGTCGATCTTTCTCCCGGCAAAGGTTTGCGCGAGGAAATGCCGGAATACCTCGAACAGGAGGTGAGGGGCAAGGGGATCGGGGACGAAGAGGTCGCGCGGCGCGCCCGACTCCAGGAACGGCGACCACCGTTCGATCAACACCTGCAACACGTCGCGATGGATTATGCGCGCGGCGGGCGGTTCCTCGCCCACCGGAAGCGAACGGGACGTGTCCGGCTCGATGACCAGGATATCGGCCGGCGCGACGAGGCCGCGCGCCATTCCTTTCCGGAGAAGTTGAACGTGCAGGGCTCCGAAGTCGCGCAGGCCGACAATGACAAACGTTTCCCGGTTTCGCGGTGTTATAATCATGCGTAAAGATACATCAATCGGCGGGAATTTGTATTTTACCCTATAGAACCAAGGAAGGTGTAGGCGACTTATCGCGTTTTTTCAACGATCTGGAACACCGGGTGCAATGAATGAAACTTGTAACGTGTAATCGTGATGTCGAACCACGCCTGGCCCTGGCGGATCATGTCGCCGCCGCGGACGACGGCGACAAGATGTTTTCTCGAATCAGGCGAATCGGGAAGTACCGGCGATCGGCGGCTGCGATCAGCAGACAGCGTCGTTTAAGCGATCGTTTTTCCCGGTTCATTCGAAGACACCATTAAGCTCGAGCAGGAGCAGATGGCATTTCATCACGCCGCGATTCTATGACAGGGAGGAGTTATTCATGAATGAAAAGAGTGATCACCACGATGAGCAATTGTTCCTGACGTTTTCCCCCGATGATATGACGTTGTCGGAGCGCAACCACATCATGCTCGGCGGCATCGCACCCCGCCCGATTGCATTAGTCGGCACCATTTCAGGTGCGGGCCATATCAACCTGGCGCCGTTCAGTTTTTACAACGCACTCAGCGCGAATCCTCCGATAGTGGCCTTCTCTCCGGCATTTCGCGGTTCTGACGGATCGCCTAAGCACACGCTTCTCAACATTCTTGAGACCGGGGAGTTTACGATCAACGCGGTAACCTCTTCCATGGTCGAGCAGGTAAGCCTGACTTCCGCGGATTATCCGGCAGGAGTCGATGAATTTGTTAAAGCGGGTTTGACCAAGAGAACCAGCGAGGTTATACAGCCTCCCGGCGTTGCGGAAAGTCCGTTTATCATGGAATGCAAGCTATACGACCACCAGGATTTCGGAGGCGGCCCGGGCAGCGGAAATCTCGTACTGGGCGAGGTGCTGAGGTTCCATGTCAGTCAGTCCGTGTACATCGACGGGCGGTTGGATCCGTTCAAGCTCGATCTTATCGGGAGAATGGGAGGTGCATGGTACTGTCGCGCCAGTGGTCCGGCGCTGGTAGAGATTGCAAAGCCTCGCCATGTGGGTATCGGTATCGATGCCCTTCCGGACTGGATTCGTACAAGTTCCGTGCTCACGGGAAATGACCTGGCGCGGCTGGCGGGCGTGGAGCGGCTTCCGGATGCGGACGATCTCCGGCGTCGGTGGCGGGAACACCTTGCTAACGATGCGCCTGTTTCCCCGGGTGCTTTCGACGAAGCATTGGAACAGGGCGATAGTTGGAAAGCTCGGGCAATCCTCGTGTCGCAATTAAAAGCGCCTTCGCGGGAGCTTCAAGCCTTGGCGAATGATCTTCAGCGCCTCTGTCGCGTGTACCTACGCGCCGGGGATATCGAAGCCGCGTGGGAATGCGCGTGGCTGGGCGGTGAAGAAAAACTCAGGGAAATAACGGAAAAACATACAGAAAGAAGGAGAGGGAAAATGACGGAGACACATCTTACCATCGAGGGCATGAGTTGTGATCATTGCGTGATGGCGGTCAGGAAAGCGCTCGAGCGGCTTCCCGTAAATGTCAAGGATGTACGCGTCGGGTCGGCCCTGGTCTCGTTCGACGAAAGTGTAATCGGGATGGAGCAATTGAAGCAGGCGGTGGAGGAAGCGGGGTACACCATCGTCGAGTCTTCCGCGCCTTGAAACAACAAGCCCGGCGTGAAGCCGGGCTTGTTAGCCCCCTTTCTTTTCCCGTGGGTCTTGCGCTCGTTACTGACCGAAAACCCGCGCGACTCAGTATTGCTCCCCACCTTTTTTGCCGGTAACGGCTATTTTCAACGAGAGATTCAATGTGCCTGCGAAGTTCGCGTTTAAAAGCATGTCGATCAACCGGGCATCCCAGAAATACTGGTCCAGTCGAACAATGGGATGGAGCATTCCCACGTAAATGTACCTTCCATCTTCCCACACACCGATTTCGATGGGAAAAGCACTCGCGTGATCCAGACCGGGGCACGTGTTTCGATCATTTTCCCGGCTCTTTCCTACCACGTCCAATGCCAGGGCCTCCGTGCGTTCCCGTGTCAGGCCGAGAACGGCCGCGTTTCTGTTGACCGCCTTGATCACGGTAACCAGTTTCCATTTGAGGTCACTTAATTTCGTGTAGTGTTCATAATTCCTGTCGGATTCAACGGGTGCGAATTTTGAAATCTGCGACTTGATCTCGCTTAAAACAGTTTTGAAGCGCAGCGTTCCGTTGCCCCGCGTGTGGACTTTACGAAGCACAATAGTCTGGTCGATGTCGCGGAACCAAGTGAGGTCGCCGATGATCCAAGGGATGTCGGCGGTGCCGACGCGCAGATCGTCTTCGTCGCGTACGGGTTCAATTTTTTGCGCGGATAGGATACCCTTGTGATCGAGTCCGGTGATAATACGCCGTATTTTATTCTTGATGCGATGTGCGTACCTGGCCAGGGAATTATAGCGCTCGATATCGAGATCGTTGGCGATGAAACGAACAGCCGTCTCGGGATCCGCGATGGAAACCTGGGTACCATTTTCGTTTTCAAAAACGGCAATGCGGAGCAACGCGCCGACAATATACTTGGTATGGTAACTGACAAGTTTCGACGTGAATCCTTCATGTGACAGGACGATAAGGCGGGTCTGGTACGGGCAGTGATCCGCCGTGCGTTCGCGCACGATGTTGGGTGTTGCGATAATACGAACCGCACGCACGCGGAACTCCTCTCCGTAGAATGCCGCGGATATCATGGCGGTCAATTCATCGATCGGGCGAGTGCTGTTCTTGACGACCAGTTCATAGGTACCGTACGACTTTGCCGCACAGGACGCTCCCGCGACAACTAGCAACGCAAAGATAAGACCATAGACCTTCCCTTTCATACGTACCTCCATAAGGTGTCGAGAACGTCTCTACTCCAATGGAGAATGGACATCGGTGAAGGAATATTCAAGTCTTTTTTTCGCGTGGCGTGAAATAATTTCCAAACGCACGGATTTCAACGAGGGATGCTGAACCGGGAACCCGAGGAAAGAAAGGTTCAACAACACGTGATGAGACCTTACAACCGGCGGTTGTGACACACACGTCATGCCCGCGGTCGAGGGTTAATCTTGCCTGAATTCGTTCCGGATAAGAATGAGGATTGCTGATTGCGGCACGACGACCATCGATTCTCCTTCGAACTCGATCTCTACCGCTTCCTTGCGAAGGAACATCGCGTAGTCTCCTTCCTCGGCTTGCAGGGGGACAAAGGCGAGAGGATTCTTCTGCTCCTCCCACGGTTCACGGTCGAATCCCCGCGGGTTTACAACGGGATAGCCGGGGCCGACTTTGACAATAAAGCCGGTTTGAACTTGTTCTTTCTCCTTGACGCCGGGTGGAAGATACAAACCCTGGGCGGTCCTGTTATCGCCTTCGTCCGGCCTGATCAGCACCTTGTCACCGACAACATGTATGGTCTTGATTCGCTGCATAGCCTTTCATTCCCAACCGATGTTCCTTCCCTTGTTCACTTCCTGGAGGTATTCCATGACCGGTTGAAAATACTCGAGCATGGCTTTCGAGCTGATGTCTTCACCCGTTTTCTCCCGGATCACGGTGCGCCAGTCCTTCGTCTTTCCCAACGCCAACAGTTCCCACAGCCAGGTCCCGACTTCGCGGTTGCCGTAGTAATTGCAGTTGTGCGGGTCCTGCTTGAGGATGTGTTTCGCGATGTACATGTGAAGCTGGTACTTGATCAGGTAGGCGAGCGCGTAATCGTAGTACTGGGCGGGGTCGTCATTGATATGCGTCTTGGTCGCCGGGTCGCAGAATTCCTCGCCGCGCGGTTCCGGGGGTTCCACGCCCTGGAATTTCTTCACGTACGCCCACCACCGCTGGTTGAATTTATCCGGCGGAAGGTTCTCTTCGTACAGGTCGCGCTCCCAGTGCGACATGACGCCGGCGGACCAGGGAATGAAAACCACGGCGTTGTCAAGCGCCTCGTTGAGGAGCCATTGCGTCTGGTCGATTTTCTTGTCCGGCGGTAGTATCCCGATTTCACGCAAGTAGGGAACCTGGCGCGCGGCGATGCTGATGAGGTCGCCGACGGCTTCGTGAAACGCGCGGTTGGCGCCGCCCCGCAAGACGAGGGGCACGGATGGATTGGAGTACGCGAGATAGTAGTAAATGTGACCCAACTCGTGGTGTGTCGTTTCGAACCAGCGAAAGTTGGGAACAACGCTCATGAGCGAGCGCACGTCCTTGTCGAGGTCGAGGAGCCAGGCCGAGGCGTGGGTGTTCTTTTTCCGCGTCGATCCCGGTGGGAGCTGGTACAAGTCGGATTGTTCCCAGAAGGAAGCGGGAAGTTCGGGGAATCCCAGCGAGGTGTAGAACCGTTCCGCTTGCCGGACGATCCATTCTGCGGATTTGTCCTTGAACAACGGATCGAGATCGACGCCCTCTACGATACCGGGCCACGCCTGTGACCAGCGGTTGCCGAGCCAGTGAGCGGGAATCATCTTCGGGACTTCACGACCGTAACGTTTTGCGAGGACGTACTTAGCGTACGTGTGCAGTTGCTCGTAGAGCGGCCGCGTTTGCTCCAGTGTTTCCTGCATGAGCTGCATCATTTCGCCCACGGACATCCCGTAGTCGGCGACCTGGAGATCGAAGAAAGAATTGAATCCCATGGCTCGCGCGACCTGGTTGCGAAGGTTGCGGAGCTCGATCAGTCCCGGTTTCAGGGCCGGGCCCACCTGCTTCGAAACGTCCCAAATGCGTTTTCGCTCGTTCAAATCACGAGATGTGGCAAGTATCTCGTCGATCTGGTTCGGTGTGATGGTTTTTTGACAACCCCACGTGCCGTGCTCCAGGCAGTATTCGAAGCCATCCAGTAAGGCGCTTTGATTGGCTTCCGCCGCCACGCGTTTGGCAACGACATCGGGGATGATGCCGGGGTAGGCAGCGGCGGACAGGAGTATTTGCTTTAATTGGCGAACGGTGAGGTCTTCGAGCCTGGCGGAGTCTGCCAGCAGGGCTTGTGTTTTACGGATAATGACCGGGTTGCCGATAAATGCGGCGAAAGCATCGTTGGCGCCGATGCGCCGGCCTGTATGCTCGGGAGTGACATCGGTGCTGGCCTTCCACTCGGCCTTGGCGGCAACGTAGTAGAGAGGCTGATACAACGAATCGTAAAATGCAAGGAACGCTTGCGCTTCCTGTTCAGGGTTTTGTTGTGGCGACTGGCATCCCCACAAAACAAGGAGGAACACTGGCCCGATGATATTGACGTAACGTCTCATGCGTGAAGTAAAAGTTAATATGAAAATTGGGGAGTTTTACAAACCGGCAGTTGTGCGTGCCAAAGCCGAAGCAATCCGTGGATGCGAGCGAGACCGCTTCTTACGCCTGCGGCGGTGTCCTCGTCTTGTGGCGAATTATGAGAACAATGAATGAACCGGGTTCGAAAAATATTCAACAGTTATTCCCGTGTTTCCCGGTACTGCAGGATAGTGCCCTTTTGGCCGACTACCCATGCCGAACCGTTTTCGGGCATGGAAACACCGACGAGGTTGTTCAAGGTGACTCGCTTGAGCATGGTCCAGGTCAGACCGCCGTTCGCAGTTCGCAAGACCGTTCCATCTTTTCCCACTACGATGCCATTCATCGCGTCGGAAAAATCGATACCGTGGAGGGGAAGAAAAATTCCCGAACGCTGCTGCTGCCACGACTCGCCGCCGTCCGTGGTCTGAAGGATAGTTCCGCCATACCCGACAATCCAGCCTTGCTGATTATCGAAAAATTCGACGTCGTAAAGATTGTGCTTGGTCGGTGAGAGCGCCTCGTTCCATGTTTGTCCACCATCCCTTGTTACGAGAATCTTGCCAGTAGCTCCCGTGATGACGGCATGTGATGGATTTATGACCTCGATGCTGTACAGGGTTGAGCCCCGGGCAACTGTGTTGATGCTCCATGTCAGCCCTCCGTCTGTCGTCCAAC
>JAJRXL010000238.1 GCA_024276335.1 Bacteroidota bacterium | reverse complement strand
CTTGAGGATGTCGTTCTGCGCCGTTCCCCGCAGCTTCCTAACGTCATAGCCCCGCTTTTCCGCCATTGCGAAGTACATCGCGATCAGGATCGCCGCCGCTCCGTTGATGGTCAGGGAAACGGTGATTTTCTCCAGGTCAATTCCTTCGAAGGCCGTCTCGAAATCCGCCAGCGTATCCACGGCCATTCCCACCCGGCCCACTTCTCCCGCAGCCATCTCGTCGTCGGAATCGAGCCCGGTTTGCGTAGGCAGATCGAAAGCCACGTTGAGGCCGGTCTGGCCGTTTCGGATCAGGTAGTGAAAGCGCTTGTTCGTTTCCTCCGGCGTGGCGAAACCCGCGTACTGCCGCATTGTCCACGGTCGCTTGCGGTACATGAGGGGATGGATGCCGCGGGTAAATGGAAACTGCCCCGGCACGCCGATTCCCTCGGTTCCCCCGCTTTCCACGACGTCGTCTTCCGTGTACAGGGGCTTTATTTCGATACCGGATTCATTAATGACCGGCGGCACAGACGATTCGTTGCTTATGCCCATGATTTCTTCTTGTTGATGAATTCGACAATCGATTGGAGCGAGTTCCTGATGGTGAACACCGCGTCCACGCCCAGCTTCTTGAGCTCTTCCTGGTCGCGAGCGGGAATGTTCCCTCCCACCAGCCACAACTTGTCATCGAGCTTGTACTGCCTGCGCAGCTCGCTGAACTGTTGACAAAGGGGAAGATGTGACCCGGAGAGGATCGACAGGCCGATGACGTCCACGTCCTCGTCCCGGGCGGCGACGGCGATTTCCCGCGGCGATTTCCTCAGCCCGGTGTAGATCACCTCGCAGCCGTTTTCCATGAGGAACCGCGTTACGATCTTGGCTCCCACGTCGTGGCCGTCCAATCCCGGCTTGGCGATCAGAACTCGCAATGGTCGTTTCGTCATGTATCCTTCTCCTTGCCCAGAATGATGACCGACGCAACCGCTCCCGGGCCTCCGATGTTGTGGGTGAGTCCGGTGCGCGCACCCGGCACCTGGCGCTCGCCCGCCGTTCCCCGCAGGTGCTCCACGACCTCGCATACCATACGCACACCGGTTGCTCCCACGGGATGGCCGCAGGACAACAACCCCCCGCTGACGTTGACGGGAATCTCGCCGTCCCGCCGCGTGGCACCCGAGCGGAGAAGTTCCTTCGCTTCTCCTTCTTCACAAAAACCCAAATCCTCGTACGTGAGAAGTTCCACGATGGAGAAGCAGTCGTGGACCTCGGCAAGGTCGATCATTTCGCGCGGATTGGTGATACCCGCTTCGCGGTACGCCTTCTCCGCCGCCACCCGCGTTGCCCGGAACGAGGTCAGGTCATACGCGGAATCGAAATACGGAAGGTCCCAGCCCGACGAAACCGACATGCCCATTCCTTTCAGGAACACGGGAACGCCGGAGTATTTTTCCGCGTCCTCCGCCCGAACGAGAATCACCGCCGCCGCCCCGTCCGTGGTTGGACAGGAATCCATGACGGTAAGCGGATCCGCTACCATAGGCGATCGCAGGACCTGCTCCTCGGATACGGCCTTGCGGAAGTGGGCCTTGGGATTCAGTGTCGCGTTCTCGTGATTCTTGACTGAAACCCGCGCCAGGTCTTCCCGGGTCACACCGTACCGGACAAACTGCCTGCTGGCGTACACGGCAAACGTTCCGGCCGCGGTAAAGCCCTTCTGGTACAGCGGGTGCCCCATTTCCACCATCATCTTGACGATGCTCTCCTGCGGCGAACGGTCCCGCAGTTTCTCCACACCCAGGGCCAGTACCACGGACGATTCGCCGGCGAGCAGCGAATTAACCGCCCCCCGTATGGCTTCGGCGCCTGTCGTGCAGTAATTCGACACCCGCACCACCGGTACGTCGAACAGACCCAGCGGTTCGGCCAGGTCCATTCCCGATCGCCCTTTGTACACGCCGGCATCCGGAAACGCGGTGCCTATCCAGGCAGCGTCGATTTGGTCCCTGGTGATGCCCGCGTCATTGATGGCGGCCCAGCCCGCATCCGCCACCAGGTCTTCGTAGCTTTTGTCGAAGTGCTCGCCGAAGGCGGTCCACCCGATGCCGATGATACAAACCCTGTCCTTGAGATTACGCCCCATTTCCATTCTCCGCGTTAGTCAATTTCCGGCATTTCCAGAAATAATTCGGTCGATGACCCGCATCGTGCAAGCGCCGGAACACCAACTCCACCCGGTCGCCAACAACCATGGACTCGTTCTCGTCCGCCACCTGAAGAGTCAGGCGCCCGCCACCGTCCAGGTTCACAACCGCCATGCCCAGCGGCGGCTCGGGTGTGGGAAAATAATACTCGTGCGTGACGGCGAATACCGTGCCCGTTCGTTGCAAAGGAAAATCGACCAATCCCGACTCATTCGCGCAATGCGGGCACCTGCTCAACGGCAGGGTCACTACTCCCCCGCACGAAGGGCATTTCTTCGCCCGCAGGCCGTACCAGAGGCCCTTGTTTCGCTCCTCCATGATTTCGGAACTGAAGGCGGTTTCGCCGCCGCCGTCGCCGGGCAGGAGGCCGCGCACGCGCAGGTAGTGGTTGTACGAAATTTCGAACTGCTTCGCAACGGAGTCCTTGAACGACGATCGCGGCGTCGCGGATTGCACCCGGAGGGCTAACGCGTCCGCCCCGTCGCCGTAGCCGAGAACAAGAACGCGTTCCTGCTCCCCGGCTCGATCGAGGGCGGCGCACAGCATCAAGGGCGTATGGGCGACGCCGGTCAGTCCCACGACGGGACTGGCGAAATCCGCGTACTGTTTCTTCAGGTCGAACCCGTTTTTTTTCAGGAAACCCGCGCCACTCTTGATGTCCGGACTGTAGAGCACCACTTTCCCGATGTCTCCCGGTTTCCAGCCCATTTCGCCAGTCACCCGGTCCAGGACCAGTTGCATGGGTTTCAAGTATGCGCCGATCCGGGCGAACCTCACATCTCCCGAGCGAAAAAAACGATCCTCCGCCCTTCGCCAGGCGTCGAACTGGAATGCAGCCTCCCGGCAGTACGCTTCAATCAGCGCCGGCGCGTCTTTTCCCGCTCCCACCACGAAAGCCGCTCCCGCGTGACCGTACAGGAACTCGTCATCGGCGCCCGGCCGGGGTGTCCGCGTATCGGCTGCGACCACGAGCACGTTCCGGCAGGAACCGGAGTTCACTAGGTCGCATGCAGTGGCCAGGCCCACGTTCCCCGCGCCCAGGCTCGCTCCCAGGTCCAGGAAGCGGGATTGCATCGAAATGCCGAGCACTTCCGCGAGAATGACCGCACCCAATTTTTCCAGGAATGGCGCCGTTGTACTGGCAAAGACGATGCCGTCCACCTCGCCGGGCTCGATATCACGCGTTGCTTCCAGCGCCGCCTGGACGCCCAGCGTCAACGCATCTTCATCGTGACCTGCGATGGAGCGGGAACCGGGCAACCCCGGACGATTCCAGGCCTTCCCGGTAACTTCGTTCGTGAGCTTCCGACGCGGGACCGCCACTCCCCAACTCCGTAATCCAACCGGGTTTTTCATTTCGTCATCTCCCGCGCGATGAGCAGTTTCAAGATTTCACTGGTGCCGCCTCCGTACAACGTGAAGCGGATATCCCGGAAATACCGCTGCACGGGGTATTCCATGGCATACCCGTAGGAAGCGAAAATCCGCGTGGCTTTATCGCAGATATCCACCGCCCGTTCGGTGGCGAAGAGCTTCGCCATTGCCGCTTCCCGGATCGTCAACTGCCCGGTGTCCAGCCTCCAGGCGGCGTGCCGGACCATGTGGGTGGCGGCGGAAAGATCCGTTTGCATCTCGGCCAGCTTGATCTGGATGGCCTGGAACCGGTTGATGGGACGGCCGAACTGCGACCGCTCGGACGCGTACTGGACGCTGTCGGCAAGGGCGGCGCGGGCCACGCCCACGGCAAGGGCGCCGGTCATAACGCGGATTTCAGACAATATCTTGCGTAGCTGTGTTTCGCCGTCGCCCTCCTCACCCAGCCGATGGTCATCCGGAACGAAGCAGTCGACAAAGGAGAGCTCCGATGTGGGCGAACCCCACACCCCCATTTTCTCGATGGTTCGTCCCACCGACAAGCCCTTGAAATTCCGCTCCACAAGGAAAATCGTCAGACGCTTCTCTTCACCGGTACGGGCGAACACGGTGAAGAAATCCGCCACGGGCGCGGCGGTGATCCACATCTTCTGCCCGTTCAAGACATAACCTCCCTCCACCTTCGTTGCCGCAGTAGAAATGGCGGACAAGTCGCTGCCCGCATTGGGCTCGGTTATGCAGATGGTGCCGATCTTTTCGCCCCGGAGGGCGGGCTTCAGGAGGCGTTCGCGGATATCGTCGGTACCGAGAGCAAAAAGGAAATGCGTTCCCATGAGAGATTGCATGGCCGCGCAGGCCGCCAGGGAAAGGGAACCCCGTGCTAACTCTTCCATGACCAGGCAATACGACAGGAAATCGACGTTCGAACCGCCCACGGATTCCGGGTAGCGCAAACCAAAGACGCCCATCTCCGCCAGTGTAGCCACGAGGGTACGGGGGTACTCGCCCTTCTTGTCGATCTCCGCCGCCACGGGCCGCACTTGCTCATCGCTGAAGCGGGCGAAGGTCTGCTGAACAAGCTGTTGTTCCTCGGTCAGGTTGAAGTCCATTACGATTTTTCCTCCCAGAATCTCCGCAAGCAACACCCGTCTCCCGCGGGCAGGCTGGTTTCCGTTTCGAATTTCAGCGACCGGCCCAGGGCCCGGTTTATTTCCTCGATGGTAACCCGGAGCCAGTGATCGCAACCGACCTGGTCTTCGTTCAACAGGTTCTCGCGCTGGTGCCAATGGTACCACGGGCAATCGTTGTGGCGCGCCCGGCTGTGTCCTTCGGGCGTTGGCTCGAGCAGTTACGCATCCTCTCCCATGACCACGCTACTGGAAACGAAGAGCCTGGCGAACTGAGGTGCAAGGTCCCGCTCCGGGTCAATCTTCGTGAGGTAGTACTGCGCCGTGTCCTTCGCTACCTCTTCCCAGTATTTCTTGATCAGGACGACGGGATCGAGGTCCGGGCACAGCGCGAGAACGGCCCGGCGCCATTCGAAATGCGCGGCGCGGTTTATGTTGCTCAGGACTTCCAGTTTCTTCTTTTCATCCATGCTGTTGACTCCTGCGCTGTTCGGTCGTTTGCCGGTCGAGTTCCAGGGTCTGCTCGTTCACCACGACGCCATAGATCTCCCGTGCCGCTTCAATGGAAATGATGCCGTTTCGCACTTCTTCCGCCACCAATTCGGCCGGGCGTTTCCTCGGATCGCCGTAACCGCCGCCGCCGCCCGCGCACTGGCGGTAGATTGTTCCGCTGGGCAAGCCGGTGAGCAAATCCAGGCTGCGGGGCTTCGTGATCGAACCGTCCGGAAGTTCGAGCGTGATGGAATTCAGCGTGCCTTCGCGGCCGCCCATGAGTCCGAAGGCGGGCTCCACGTCGCCGTCGCCGAAGACCACCAACTGCGTATCGTCGGAGCCG
>JAJRXL010000237.1 GCA_024276335.1 Bacteroidota bacterium | reverse complement strand
GCGTCGGACACGAAACCGACGTCACCGTCTGTTCAACACTGTCCTCAAAAACAGCGAAATTTGTCTTTGTCAGGTCGGGGTCCGCTTTGCCGTCGATCATGGTCGTTACATTTACACGGACGGTCGGAAAACCGCTGGTGTCAATCGCGAAGATGGTCGGAACCACCTGGGCCCGGGCAAGCGTCCCGCAAAGAAGGAATACGAAAACAGACCATAAACTTGATCGCAGGAACATGGGACGGGAACTCCTTAAAGTCAAAACATTTCACGAACCTGGAAAAACAGGGTCAGCAATAAAATACGTCATTTGGCAGGAAAAGCAAGATCGTCCGCCGGGCACACGCACACGATTTGCACGGCGCGCAGAACGGTCGGCGCTGACCATGATTCGATGGATTGAATTTGTCGATGGAGACTCGTACAATAAAGAGAACGTTTTCAGACGCTATCGATCATCCATGCATGAGACACCCGCTATGAGCTACACATCGATCCTGGCCCGAATTAAAGAAAAACTACATTCCAGCGAACCGTTCGCCATCGAGATTCACGACGCGGACATCAATGCCTTAACGCGGGAAGAAGCACGGGATTTGAGTCGAAAATACCACGGCGACGTCCTCATCACCTTGCCGGAAAGTGAGCGAGCATACTTCGACTGGATAAAGAAGGAGGATCCCGCCGTCTGGAACGACCTATGGAGTGAAGGCGAGTTATACACGGTTGGTATTTCTTTCCTGGAACAACTGCTGGAGGCGGGAAACGGCTTTCGCATCTGCGATTTGCAACAGGAGGACAACTACTTCTTCACGAGTCGCCACATCAAGAAACCAGAGGGATGGGAGTATCTTGAAACCGTGATTGAAAGAATCCGCGGCGGTGAAGCGGTGTCTCCATCAGACGCATTACTGTACACTATCTCAGTAGAAGACATCGACATCTGGCGGTTTTCCTACCGTCACAACATTCCGCTGGCGACAGCCAAGTCCATCGTGGCCCACCTCGCGCATGAGAACCTCCTCGTGCACCTTACGAGCAGCGAAGATCTCGTCAGATACATCGATTTCTGATCCTCTTTGCGGCGGTTATCTCGTTGCGCGGTAACAGTACATCTTGTCGATAGATTGTAAAACGTACTTCCCTTCGATTCGCCTGAATTCCAGGACACACGTGCACGGCTTTTTCCCCCGCCGAAAATCACGGTATCGCCCCTTGCCGTAGAAAATCATTATCGTCTTTCCCAGGGTCTTGTACTCGCGTATCTTTTGTCCGAAATGATCGCGGAGCACGAGGTATGCCTCCGAAGGGATCAGCAAGCGCTCGAACTTCTGGTCGATGTAAAAATGCACCGCGTCGGGGATGAGCGCAACACAAGCGGCCGAATCGGATTTCAAACTCTGGACGAATGTTCCGGCGAACTTCTTGAAACGATTGTTCTCCGACAACCGAGCGGGCGATGCGGCCGCGGCTGTACTCCAGTACAGGAGGAGACATGACACCACGAGGGTATGAAATAATATGAATTTCCCATGTGTGCGGGTCTTCGTCATCGCGCACCTCACCCAGAGTGAAAAAGTCCTGCCGTATAAACACACCGGCCGATGTAAAATTGCCAGCCGGTTTTGAAAAAACAAGCTCCCGTTCCCGTGAACGGTGCGCGACGAGACATCCCCTCCTGAACGGAGGCCATCCAAAGCGCTCCCCTGCAACAGCGGGAAAACGAATCCGGGGGGTATTCGCTTCGTTACAGGAAAAGGATCAGCCGTTGGGAAACAGTTCCTTGTCCGCGTTTTCCAAGCGAGTCAGTTGCTCGGGCGACAAGGTCCTTTCGGCCATGGGAAACAAGATACTGTCTTCTTTCTGGATGTGGTTGCGAAGTAACGAGACAATCTGGCGAGAGTTCTCGTAAATCTCTTCGAATTTCTCACCGGGAGATTCCGACGAAATATTTTCAAGGCTTCGATTCAGGTTCTCCAAAGCCTCCCACAGCATTCGATGCTCACTGCGCATCACTCCCGTGGGGCCGCCCGGCGGCAAAACACGTTCCATTTCGGGAAAAAGGTACTCCTCTTCCCGCTCATTATGAGTGCGGATATCGTTATCGATGAAATCCACGGCGCTACGAATTCGATTATAATCCTCCTCAACGTAACCGCTGGATTGCAACCGGTTCGCCGCGTCGTCGAGAATTGAAAGCGTGGCCAGACCATGCTGGTGCTCTTTCATGAGTCTTTCGAGAAAACTGTTCATCATTTAATTTCTCCTGGTACTGTATGTGAAGCGTTTTTTTCCGGGGGAGCGTAACCGTAGTTATGCTCATAAATTGGTTTATCTATTTCCTGGATCCTGCGGCTGTATTCACTGGGTGTAATGGAATTGTCCCAATACCCCGTAATCATCCCGAGTCCCGTTGTCAGCAAGAAAATAAGGACAACGATGGCCATAACGAAAACAGGTTTCACCCCTTTCAGTTTTCTGTGTGCCTTGATCTCCACGGCCTGGGTAACGGGGCAGGCATCAATGCATTCCAGACACGAGGTGCATTCATCCGACCACACGCGTTTAACTTTGTCAACTTTGATTGCGGAGGGACACGCTTTGGCGCATTGCCCGCAATCGGTGCAAACATTGGGGTTCCTGGTCACCCTGAAAGGGCTGAACAACCCCACAACACCGAGCAAGGCGCCGTAAGGGCACAGAAAGCGGCACCAGACATTTTTCACGAAGAGAGAAAGAACGACGAGGCCGGTCAACACGTATATCGTCGTGGCGCCGGGCCGGGCAAAGAAAAGCAGCATCTTTATATCGGCCACCTTGTTATACGGGCTGTCCAGGAAAGCCCGGAGAGCTTCCGTACTCATCTGGAAGAACACCACCATGATAAGGAACCCGAGCATCAAGTACTTGAGCGAACGAAGCGGGATGTCGAGCCAAAACGGGAGGACGAAATTCCGCTTGAACAACTTCTTCCCGAATTCGCCCAGATTCTCCGAGAGAAAACCGACCGGGCACATCCAACTACAGAAGGCTTTTTTGAACACCAGCGACATAAGGATGATGGCGACAAGAATTACCATCCCCGCCGGATGCACCGGGTGCAGAATACCGGTTTGCAGGAAATACCACAAACTCATGAGTGCGCTGATGGGCAGGAAGCCTTCCACCCCCGGCGGACGCGGCGTTGGAGGCACCGCCGGGTCCAGACTGGTTTGGTAAAACCGAATGAACTCCCACCCGATCCATAAGCAAAGCAAGACGAACGCCACCTGGACCACAAGGCGCATTTGCTGACCGTGTTTTGGTTTTGTTTGTTCACGAGGCTTTTTCATAATCTATTATAGACTCTTTTATCGAGTTAGTTGTGAAAAAAACTCAGGAGTCCATACCCAAGGATGCGATCTTGGATTTACTCTTCTCCTTGACGTCGGCGATAGTTTCATCGGCCAACATTTCATAGGCTTCCGTACGGATTTTCCCCCACTTGTCATGCACGGGACACGGATGCTCGGTCGAGCAACCGGGAAACCCCAGGATGCATTCCGTGAAGATGCTCATCCCGTCAAGCGCGTTGACGATATCGATCAGCCGTATTTCCTCAGGCGATCGCCCGAGAACAAAGCCGCCCTTCGAACCCTTGTACGACTTCAGGATGCCCTTTTGGCTTAATTGTTGGAGAATCTTGGCCAGGAAGTGCACGGGTATCTGAAGTTTCTCCGCGACTTCCTTGATCAGGATACGGCGATCTCGCTCTAACGTTGAGATGTACAGTACCGCCTGCAATCCGTATTCACATCCTTTACTAAATATTATAGACATCGATAATAGACTCCATTATCCTTTATCAAGATACGAGTTGCCTGCTATTGAAGTCAAGGCGAAAGCTCCACGCGGGCGCCGGATTCCCTTGCCCGTTCAGCGTCATTGCCCCCCGGTGACATTTCCTCAGGAAAGATATGCCCCTCGCACGGAAAGTCGTTTCTTGTGGCGTGTCCAGAAATTAATTGGTATATTTCATAACCTCAACGGTGAGGAGCAGTATAATCCTTCCGCTCTCGATAACGATCATCATTCTTGATACAACCATGAGACCAGCACGATTTCTCTTATTTATCCTGATAGGTACCCTCTGTGCGACAGCCCCGTCTTTTTCCCAGGGCTGGACCGTGCAATTGACTCATACAACAGCCCTGTGGGCGATTGATTTCGTCGATACACAAACCGGCTGGGCGGTCGGAGAACATCCGACCGGTGGAGGACAACCTCTTCCCGGCATGATCTTCGGCACCCTGGACGGCGGTCAAAACTGGACCATGCTGATCCAGAACGTCCCGGTCATGGACCGCCATTTCTACGGGGTGGACTTTATCGACCACCTGAACGGGTGGGTGTGCGGCGAACAGGGTACTATCATCTACACGAGCGACGGGGGTCAAACATGGGACGACCAGACACCAGGTATCACGGGCGAAGACCTTAATGACATCGTGTTCGTCGATCCCTGGAACGGGTTCGCTATCGGCACAAACAATGCCGGAATTTACTCGACCGATGGAGGCACAACGTGGGACACATTGACAAACCTCCCCCCGGGCAACGGGTTGACCAGGATACAATACATACAAGGAAGACTTTACACGTGCGGCGAGGACGGACAACTCTATTACAGCGATGACCTGGGCATGTCCTGGTTTGACCGATCCCTTGTCGGGGCCCCGCGTATCGAAGGAATGAAATGGGTCGATATCAACACTGGCTTCATCACCCTACAATACGGCCAAATTCTCATGACGGTGGACGGCGGTATGGGGTGGCAATCCATCTCTCCCGGCGGTTTCGGAAACCTCCACGCCGTGGACGCTACCGACCCCAACACGATCATCACTTCGGGACAATCCGACCTGATTTTTCACACGTACGACGCTGGCGCCAGGTGGCACACCTACAGCACGGGGTTGAGGAACCGCGAGCTGCTCGATCTTGCTTTTCTGAACCCGCTCGACGCCTGGTCGTGCGGCGGGAGAGATTTCGGCACCTTTCTCTCACGGGGTTTTATTGCCAAGTGGGACGGACGAGCGCCGGTCATATTCATGCCGTCGGTACACAATTATGACACACTCCTGTGTAATATTGAGGACATCGACACACTCAAAGTGCGTAATCTGGGGAACAAGGACCTCAACCTGACGAGCTGGAAAACCGTGGGACCGAACCTCATGGAGTTCTCCGTCATCGCTCCTTCTTTTCCCGCCACCGTTCCGCCCGGCGGCAGCGTGGACCTCCTGGTGCGGTGGAAGCCTGCCGGACTCGGTCCCAAGACGGCCGAGCTGCAGGTTTTCAATGATGATCCTATCCGCAATCCTCGCCGCGTGCATCTTACCGCGTACAAAGATTCTTCGGAAATCGGCATATCGCGAACGTATATACCGTTCCGGAATCTTTGCGTCGGTTACAGCCTCGAGGATTCCATCGATTTGTTTGCCTTCGGCACCGTGAACCCCGAGCTGATCAGCATTGCAAAGGTAAGCGGAGACGACGTGTTTACGATTCTGGAACCCTCGACTCCACGCGTGCTTTCGCTCCAGGAACCCATCAAGATCAAGTTCCGCTTTACCCCGCAACAGTTGAAAGACTACCAGGCGACGTATCGCATCACCGCCACACCGTGCAACCGTCAAGTATATTTCGTGCTCTCCGGGCAGGGCGCCGCCACCAGGCT